>NZ_CALAYQ010000172.1:0-11343 GCF_937894855.1 uncultured Zoogloea sp. | reverse complement strand
AGCAGGAAGTGTACATGGGCGAGATTCCGCTCATGACCAACAACGGCTCCTTCGTGGTTAACGGAACCGAGCGGGTTATCGTGTCCCAGCTGCACCGCTCGCCCGGTGTGTTCTTCGAACACGACCGCGGTAAGACCCATTCGTCCGGCAAGCTGCTGTTCTCGGCCCGCATCATCCCTTACCGCGGTTCGTGGCTCGACTTCGAGTTCGATCCGAAGGATTACCTCTACTTCCGCGTGGACCGTCGCCGCAAGATGCCGGTGACCATCCTGCTGAAGGCGATCGGGATGAATCCGGAAGAGATCCTCGCGACCTTCCACGACTTCGAAAACTTCACCTTGCTCGACGACGGTGCCAGCTTCGCGCTCGTCCCCGATCGTCTGCGCGGCGAAGTGGCCAAGTTCGACGTGGTCGATCCGACTTCCGGCAAGGTCATCGTGACCAAGGACAAGCGGATCACCGCCAAGCACATCCGCGAACTGGCCAGTGCCGGTATCGACGTGGTGAGCGTCGGCGATGACTTCCTGCTCGGCCGCGTGCTGGCCACCAATGTGGTGAGCCCGGACGGCGAACTGGTTGCCCGTGCCAACGAAGAAATCACCGAAGACGTTCTCGACAAGCTGCGCGACGCTCATGTCACCGACATCGCGACCCTGTACCTGAACGATCTCGATCGCGGCTCCCACATCTCCCAGACCTTGCGTATCGACGAAACCGCCGACCAGTGGGCTGCGCGTGTGGCGATCTATCGGATGATGCGTCCGGGCGAGCCGCCCACGGAAGATGCTGTCGAAGCCTTGTTCCAGGGGCTGTTCTATCTGCCCGAGCGCTACGACCTGTCGGTCGTGGGGCGCATGAAGTTCAACCGTCGCGCCTATCCGGAAAAGCTGGACGACAAGGCGCCCGATTGGCAGAAGCGTCTCTACGCGACCGTCGGACCGAAGGGCGGCGAAGGTCCTGGCACCCTGTCGAACGACGACGTGCTGGCGGTGGTTGGCGTTCTGGTCGAGCTGCGCAACGGTCGTGGCGAAATCGACGACATCGATCACCTCGGTAATCGTCGCGTGCGTTCCGTCGGCGAACTGGCAGAGAACCAGTTCCGCGCCGGCCTGGTGCGCGTTGAGCGCGCCGTCAAGGAGCGTCTCGGCCAGGCCGAGAGCGACAACCTGATGCCGCACGACCTGATCAACGCCAAGCCGATCAGCGCCGCGATCAAGGAGTTCTTCGGTTCCAGCCAGCTTTCGCAGTTCATGGACCAGACCAACCCGCTGGCCGAGATCACCCACAAGCGCCGTGTTTCGGCCCTTGGCCCGGGCGGTCTGACCCGCGAGCGTGCGGGTTTCGAAGTGCGCGACGTGCATCCGACCCACTATGGTCGTGTGTGTCCGATCGAGACCCCGGAAGGTCCGAACATCGGTCTGATCAACTCGCTGGCGCTGTTTGCCCGCACCAACCAGTACGGCTTCCTCGAGACGCCGTACCGCAAGGTGACCGACGGTTGCGTCACCGACCAGATCGATTTCCTGTCGGCCATCGAAGAAGGCCAGTACGTGATCGCTCAGGCGAACGCGGAAGTGGATGCCAGCGGCAAGCTGACGGGCGATCTGGTTTCCTGTCGTAACAAGGGTGAATTCACGCTTGCTACTGCAGACACCGTTCAGTACATGGACATTGCGCCGGGGCAGATCGTGTCGGTCGCCGCTTCGCTGATTCCGTTCCTCGAGCATGACGACGCGAACCGCGCACTGATGGGCGCCAACATGCAGCGTCAGGCCGTGCCTTGTCTGCGTCCGGAGAAGCCCTTCGTCGGTACCGGTATCGAGCGTACCGTGGCGGTCGACTCGGGCACCGCGGAGCAGGCGCTGCGGGGCGGCGTTGTCGATTATGTCGACGCCAACCGTATCGTGATCCGTGTGCATGATGCGGAAACCGTTGCCGGCGAAGTCGGCGTCGATATCTATAACCTGATCAAGTACACGCGTTCCAACCAGAACACCAACATCAACCAGCGTCCGGTCGTCAAGGTTGGCGACGTGGTCTCCCGTGGCGACGTGATCGCCGACGGCGCGTCCACCGACATGGGGGAACTGGCGCTGGGCCAGAACATGTTGGTCGCCTACATGACCTGGAACGGCTACAACTTCGAAGACTCGATCCTGATCTCCGAACGCGTGGTTGCGGACGACCGCTTCACTTCGATCCACATTGAAGAGCTGACCGTCGTCGCTCGCGACACCAAGCTTGGACCTGAGGAAATCACCCGCGATATCGCGTCGCTGGGCGAAGGTCAGTTGTCCCGGCTGGACGAATCCGGCATCGTGTATATCGGTGCCGAAGTCGAAGCCGGCGACGTGCTGGTGGGCAAGGTGACGCCGAAGGGCGAAACCCAGCTGACGCCGGAAGAAAAGCTGCTTCGCGCGATTTTCGGCGAAAAGGCTTCCGACGTTAAAGATACGTCGCTGCGCGTTCCGTCCGGCATGAACGGCATCGTCATCGATGTGCAGGTGTTCACCCGCGAAGGTATCGAGCGCGACAAGCGTGCCCAGTCGATCATCGACGACATGCTGCGTGGCTTCAAGACCGATCTGGCCGACCAGATGCGCATCGTTGAGCGCGACGCGTTCGAGCGTATCGAACGGATGATCGTGAATCAGCCTGCCAACGGCGGTCCGCGTCGTCTCGCCAAGGGCACGCCCATCACCCACGAGTACCTGGAAGGCCTCGAGCACTACACTTGGTTCGATATCCGCATGGCCGACGAGACGCTCGCTGCCCAGATGGAGTCGGTCCGCGAGTCCCTCGAGAAGACCCGCAAGGATTTCGATCTGGCCTTCGAGGCCAAGAAGAAGAAGCTCACCCAGGGCGACGAGCTGCCTCCGGGCGTCCAGAAGATGGTCAAGGTCTACCTTGCCGTCAAGCGTCGCCTGCAGCCCGGCGACAAGATGGCCGGTCGTCACGGTAACAAGGGCGTGGTGTCGAAGATCGTTCCGGTCGAAGACATGCCCTACATGGAAGACGGCACGCCGATGGACATCGTGTTGAACCCCCTGGGTGTGCCTTCACGGATGAACATTGGTCAGGTGCTCGAAACCCACTTGGGCTGGGCTGCCAAGGGGCTTGGCAACCAGATCGACAAGATGATGCGTGCCAAGGCGAATGCCGACGAAGTGCGCGGTCTGCTCGAAAAGATCTACAACGGTAGTGGCAAGCCGGAAGAACTGGGCGAGTTCACCGATGGCGAGGTGTTGGAGCTGGCGCAGAACCTGCGTAAAGGCGTGCCTTTTGCGACGCCGGTCTTCGACGGTGCCGAGGAGTCCGAGATCCAGGGCATGCTTGAACTCGCCGGCTTGCCGTCGAGCGGTCAGGTTACGTTGTTCGACGGGCGTACCGGCGAGCGTTTCGACCGCCAGGTCACGGTGGGCTACAAGCATGTGCTGAAGCTGCACCACTTGGTCGATGACAAGATGCATGCCCGTTCCACTGGCCCGTACTCCCTCGTCACCCAGCAGCCGCTCGGTGGTAAGGCTCAGTTCGGTGGCCAGCGTTTCGGGGAAATGGAAGTGTGGGCGTTGGAAGCCTACGGTGCCGCGTACACGCTGCAGGAAATGCTCACGGTCAAGTCGGATGACGTTACCGGCCGGACCAAGGTGTACGAAAACATCGTCAAGGGCGAGCACAAGATCGATGCCGGCATGCCGGAATCCTTCAACGTGCTGGTCAAGGAAATTCGCTCTCTGGCAATCGACATCGACCTCGACCGCTACTGAGCGGTTGGTTCGATCGATGAGTGCTCACCCTGGATGGAGTGATTGATGAAAAGTTTGCTCGCTGATCTGTTCAAGCAAAGCCTGCCGAACGAGGAAGAGTTCGACGCCATTACCATCAGCCTGGCGTCTCCCGAGACGATCCGGTCGTGGTCCTATGGCGAGGTGAAGAAGCCTGAGACCATCAACTACCGGACCTTCAAGCCGGAACGCGATGGCCTCTTCTGCGCGAAGATCTTCGGTCCGGTCAAGGACTACGAGTGCCTGTGCGGCAAGTACAAGCGCCTCAAGCACCGCGGTGTGATCTGCGAAAAGTGCGGCGTCGAAGTGACTCTCTCGAAGGTTCGCCGTGAGCGCATGGCGCACATCGAGCTGGCCTCGGTGGTTGCCCACATCTGGTTCCTGAAGAGCCTGCCGAGCCGTCTCGGCATGGTGCTCGACATGACCCTGCGCGACATCGAACGCGTGCTGTACTTCGAAGCCTACGTGGTCACCGATCCTGGCATGACCCCGCTCAACCGCGCCCAGATCCTGTCGGAAGACGACTATCTGGCCAAGGTCGAGGAATATGGCGACGACTTCACCGCGCTGATGGGTGCCGAAGGCATCCGTGAAATGCTGCGTTCGCTGGATCTCCCGCACGAGATCGAGAAGCTGCGTTCCGAGCTGGAAACCACCGGTTCCGAAGCCAAGATCAAGAAGATCTCCAAGCGCCTGAAGGTGCTCGAGGCCTTCCAGTCCTCCGGCATCAAGCCGGACTGGATGATCCTGGAAGTCCTGCCGGTGCTGCCGCCGGACCTGCGTCCGCTGGTTCCGCTGGATGGCGGCCGTTTCGCCACGTCCGATCTGAACGACCTCTACCGTCGTGTGATCAACCGGAACAACCGTCTGAAGCGTCTGCTCGAGCTGAAGGCGCCGGAGATCATCGTCCGCAACGAAAAGCGGATGCTGCAGGAGTCCGTCGACTCCCTGCTCGACAACGGCCGTCGCGGCAAGGCCATGACCGGCGCCAACAAGCGTCCGCTCAAGTCCCTGGCCGACATGATCAAGGGTAAGGGCGGTCGCTTCCGTCAGAACCTGCTCGGCAAGCGCGTCGACTACTCCGGCCGTTCGGTGATCACCGTGGGTCCGCAGCTCAAGCTGCACCAGTGCGGTCTGCCGAAGCTGATGGCGCTGGAGCTGTTCAAGCCCTTCATCTTCAACAAGCTTGAGCTGATGGGTCTCGCGACCACCATCAAGCAGGCCAAGAAGATGGTCGAAAGCCAGGAGCCGGTGGTGTGGGACATCCTCGAAGAGGTGATCCGCGAGCATCCGGTCATGCTGAACCGTGCGCCGACGCTGCACCGTCTCGGTATCCAGGCGTTCGAGCCGGTCCTGATCGAAGGCAAGGCGATCCAGCTGCACCCGCTCGTCTGCGTGGCGTTCAACGCCGACTTCGACGGTGACCAGATGGCCGTCCACGTCCCGCTGTCGCTGGAAGCGCAGATGGAAGCCCGCACCCTAATGCTGGCCTCCAACAACGTGCTGTCCCCCGCCAACGGCGAACCGATCATCGTGCCGTCCCAGGATATCGTGCTGGGCCTGTACTACGCGACCCGTGAAGGCGTGAACGCCAAGGGCGAGGGCATGGCCTTCGCCGACGTGGGCGAAGTCAAGCGCGCCTACGAATCCGGTCAGGTGGCCCTGCACGCCAAGGTCATCGTCCGCCTGAAGGAATGGGACCTCGGCCCGGAAGGCGAGTCCATCGAGAAGATCACCCGCCACGAGACCACCGTCGGCCGTGCGATCCTCTCCGAGATCCTGCCGGCTGGTCTGCCCTTCAGCGTGCTGCAGAAGCCCCTGAAGAAGAAGGAAATCTCCAAGCTGATCAACGCCTCCTTCCGCCGCTGCGGCCTGAAGGCGACCGTCGTGTTTGCCGACAAGCTGATGCAGGCCGGTTTCGGCCTCGCCACCCGCGCCGGCATCTCGATCGCGGTGAAGGACATGCTGGTGCCGGAACTCAAGCACCCGCTGATCCACGCCGCCGAGCAGGAAGTCAAGGAGATCGCCCAGCAATACACCTCCGGTCTCGTGACCGATGGCGAACGCTACAACAAGGTGGTGGATATCTGGGGTCGCGCCGGTGACCAGGTCGCCAAGGCGATGATGGACCAGCTCGGCCAGGAAGACGTGGTCAACCGCAAGGGCGACACCGTCAAGCAGGAGTCCTTCAACTCCATCTACATGATGGCCGACTCCGGCGCCCGGGGTTCTGCTGCCCAGATCCGTCAGCTGGCCGGTATGCGGGGCCTGATGGCGAAGCCGGACGGCTCGATCATCGAAACCCCGATTACCACCAACTTCCGTGAAGGCCTGAACGTTCTGCAGTACTTCATCTCGACCCACGGCGCTCGTAAGGGCCTCGCGGATACCGCGCTGAAGACCGCAAACTCTGGCTACCTCACCCGTCGTCTGGTGGATGTGACCCAGGATCTGGTCGTCATCGAGGACGATTGCGGCACCAAGAGCGGCTTCCTGATGAAGGCGCTGATCGAAGGCGGTGAAGTCGTCGAGCCGCTGCGTGACCGTATCCTCGGCCGTGTGACGACCGATGATCTGGTCCATCCGGACACTCAGGAGACCCTGATCGAAGCGGGCACCATGCTCGACGAAGACATGGTCGACCAGATCGAGAGCGTGGGCCTCGACGAAGTGCGCGTGCGCACTCCGCTGTCCTGCGAAACCCGCTACGGTCTGTGCGCCAAGTGCTACGGTCGCGACCTCGGCCGCGGTTCGCTGGTGAATGCCGGTGAAGCCGTCGGCGTCATCGCGGCCCAGTCGATCGGCGAGCCGGGTACCCAGCTCACCATGCGTACCTTCCACGTGGGTGGTGCTGCGTCCCGGGCTGCCGCGGCCAACGCCGTCGAGGCTAAGTCTGCCGGTGTGATCCGCTTCACGCAGAACATGCGCTACGTGGCGAATGCGAAGGGCGAGAAGATCGTGATCTCCCGTTCCGCCGAAGTGGTGGTCGCCGACGAACTCGGACGTGAGCGTGAGCGTCACAAGATCCCGTACGGCGCGACCCTGTCGGTGGACGAAGGTCTGGCCATCAAGGCCGGCACCCAGCTCGCCACGTGGGATCCGCACACTCGTCCGATCATTACCGAATACGCCGGTTTCGTGAAGTTCGAGAACGTGGAAGAGGGCGTCACCGTCGCGAAGCAGATCGACGAAGTGACCGGCCTGTCCACCCTCGTGGTGATCGATGCCAAGCGTCGTGGTGCAAGCACCTCCAAGGGCGTGCGCCCGCAGGTCAAGCTGCTCACCGAAACTGGCGAGGAAGTGCGCATTGCCGGCACCGATCACGCCGTGTCCATCACCTTCCAGGTCGGCTCGCTGATCACCGTGAAGGATGGTCAGCAGGTTTCCGTGGGTGACGTGCTTGCACGTATCCCGCAGGAATCCGCGAAGACCCGCGACATTACCGGCGGTCTGCCGCGTGTGGCGGAACTCTTCGAAGCCCGTGCGCCGAAGGATGCAGGTGTGCTGGCCGAGGTCACGGGTACCGTGTCCTTCGGCAAGGACACCAAGGGCAAGCAGCGCCTCGTGATCACCGAGCCGGATGGCACGGTCCACGAGTTCCTGATCCCGAAGGACAAGCATGTCATGGTCCACGACGGTCAGGTTGTGAACAAGGGCGAACTGATCGTCGATGGTCCCGCCGATCCGCACGACATCCTGCGTCTGCAGGGCGTCGAGGCCCTGGCCCGTTACATCATCGACGAAGTTCAGGACGTCTATCGTCTGCAGGGCGTGAAGATCAACGACAAGCACATCGAGGTGATCGTTCGCCAGATGCTGCGTCGCGTGGTCATCACCGATCCGGGCGATACCGGCTTCATCCGTGAAGAGCAGGTCGAGCGCGCCGAAGTGCTGGACGAGAACGACAAGGTTGTTGCCGAAGGCAAGCTGCCTGCCAGCTACAGTTTCCTGCTGCTGGGTATCACCAAGGCGTCCCTGTCCACCGACTCGTTCATCTCGGCCGCATCCTTCCAGGAAACCACCCGTGTGCTTACCGAGGCTGCCATTCTTGGCAAGCGCGACGAGCTGCGTGGCCTGAAGGAGAACGTCATCGTCGGTCGTCTGATTCCGGCCGGTACCGGCCTTGCCTATCACCGTAACCGCAAGTCGCAGGCGATTGGCGAGGATCTCGGTGAAGGTCATGCCTGGGCACCCCAGCCGGAAGTTTCCGAAACCGAGAACGCGCAACAAGCCGGTTGACGAAAACTTGACGAAGAAGATATACTCCGGCCTCTTTTTGCGGACTGGCCAATCGTAGTCAGTCGCAGCCGGAATAACCATCCGAGGCGGTCCTGTCGGGCTGCCTCGGTGTTTTGGGAAATTCTTAGCTATGCCAACAATTAATCAACTCGTTCGTAAGGGCCGGCAAGCGCCCGTTTCCAAGAGCAAGGTTCCCGCGCTCGAGGCTTGCCCGCAAAAGCGTGGTGTCTGCACCCGCGTTTACACCACGACTCCGAAGAAGCCGAACTCCGCGCTGCGTAAGGTGGCCAAGGTTCGTCTGACCAACGGTTTCGAGGTCATCTCGTACATCGGCGGTGAAGGTCACAACCTCCAGGAGCACTCTGTTGTTCTGATCCGCGGCGGCCGTGTTAAGGATTTGCCGGGTGTGCGTTACCACATCGTGCGCGGCTCCCTTGACCTTCAGGGCGTCAAGGATCGTAAGCAGTCCCGCTCGAAGTACGGTGCCAAGCGCCCGAAGAAGTCTTAATTGTCGGCATTCAAAGAATAGCGAGAGTCAATCATGCCCCGTCGCCGTGACGTACCCAAGCGTGAAGTCCTGCCGGATCCGAAATTCGGTTCCCAGGATGTTTCCAAGTTCATCAACGCCATCATGCAAAGCGGCAAGAAGTCTGTCGCCGAGCGCATCGTGTATGGCGCCTTCGAAACCATCGTCGCCAAGGGCGGCGGCAAGGACCCGCTGGAGGTCTTCTCCGCTGCGCTCTCCAACGTGCGTCCGGTTGTCGAAGTGAAGAGCCGCCGTGTTGGTGGTGCCAACTACCAGGTTCCGGTTGAAGTTCGTCCGGCTCGTCGTATGGCGCTGTCCATGCGCTGGCTGCGCGAAGCTGCCCGTAAGCGCTCCGAGAAGTCCATGGCTCAGCGCTTGGCTGGCGAGCTGCTCGAGGCCGCCGAAGGCCGTGGCGCCGCGATGAAGAAGCGTGAAGAAGTGCACCGCATGGCGGAAGCCAACAAGGCTTTCTCGCACTATCGCTTCTGATTTCTCAGGCGCAATCGAAGTCGGGCCCTGAAAGGGGCTCGATTTATTTGTAAAGTATCAGTACGAAGTCGTGGGTTGATCCGTGGCTTCGCAAATTCAGGAAGGCAAGGTTAGGCCTGTGGCACGCAAGACTCCTATCGAGCGCTATCGCAACATCGGTATCTCCGCACACATCGACGCCGGGAAGACGACTACCACCGAGCGCATCCTTTATTACACCGGCGTGAGCCACAAGCTCGGTGAAGTGCACGACGGTGCCGCTACGACCGACTGGATGGCTCAGGAGCAGGAGCGTGGCATCACGATTACCTCCGCTGCCGTGACCTGTTTCTGGAAGGGCATGGATCAGTCCTTCCCCGAGCACCGTTTCAACATCATCGACACCCCGGGACACGTGGACTTCACCATTGAAGTTGAACGTTCCATGCGTGTTCTTGATGGTGCGTGCATGGTTTACTGCGCTGTGGGCGGTGTTCAGCCCCAGTCCGAGACCGTGTGGCGTCAGGCCACCAAGTACAAGGTTCCGCGCCTTGCCTTCGTTAACAAGATGGACCGCTCCGGCGCCAACTTCTTCAAGGTCGTCGATCAGATGCGTACCCGTCTGAGCGCCAACCCGGTTCCGGTGGTCATCCCCATTGGCGCTGAAGATTCCTTCGTCGGCGTCGTTGATCTGCTCAAGATGAAGGCCATTTTCTGGGACGAAGCATCCCAGGGTATGAAGTTCGACTATCGCGACATCCCGGCCGAGCTGGAAGGCGTCGCCGCCGAATGGCGTGAAAAGATGGTCGAAGCCGCGGCTGAGGCGTCCGAAGAGCTGATGGACAAGTACCTCGAGAACGGCGAGTTGGCGGAAGAGGAAGTTGTTGCCGGTCTGCGCGCCCGCACCCTGGCTTGCGAAATCCAGCCGATGCTGTGCGGCACCGCGTTCAAGAACAAGGGTGTTCAGCGCATGCTCGACGCCGTCATCCAGTACCTGCCGTCGCCGGTCGATATTCCGCCGGTTGCTGGTGTGGATGACAACGAGCAGGAAGTCGTCCGTCACGCCCTGGATAGCGAGAAGTTCTCCGCCCTGGCGTTCAAGCTGATGACCGACCCGTTCGTCGGTCAGCTGACCTTCATCCGTGTTTACTCCGGCGTTCTGGAGTCTGGCTCTTCGGTGCTGAACTCGGTCAAGGGCAAGAAGGAGCGTATCGGCCGTCTGCTGCAGATGCACGCCAACGACCGTGAAGAAATCAAGGAGGTGCTCGCCGGCGACATCGCGGCTGTTGTGGGTCTGAAGGATGTCACCACCGGTGAAACCCTTTGTGACATCAGCGCCCCGATCATCCTGGAACGCATGGTCTTCCCGGATCCGGTGATCCACGTCGCGGTTGAGCCGAAGACCAAGGCTGACCAGGAAAAGATGGGTATGGCGCTTGGCCGTCTGGCTGCCGAAGATCCGTCCTTCCGTGTCCGTACCGACGAAGAGTCCGGTCAGACCATCATTTCCGGCATGGGCGAGCTCCACCTGGAAATCATCGTCGATCGCATGAAGCGCGAATTCAACGTTGAAGCCAACGTCGGCGCACCGCAGGTTGCTTACCGTGAAGCGGTTCGCAAGGCTGTCGAGCAGGAAGGCAAGTTCGTCAAGCAGTCCGGTGGTCGCGGTCAGTTCGGTCACGTCTGGATCAAGCTTGAGCCGAACGAGCCGGGCAAGGGCTACGAGTTCGTCGATGCCATCAAGGGCGGTGTGGTTCCGCGTGAATACATCCCGGCGGTGGACAAGGGTCTGCAGGAAACCCTGCCGAATGGCGTGCTGGCCGGCTTCCCGGTTGTTGA
The DNA here is from genome assembly GCF_937894855.1 of uncultured Zoogloea sp. Taxonomy (NCBI): domain Bacteria; kingdom Pseudomonadati; phylum Pseudomonadota; class Betaproteobacteria; order Rhodocyclales; family Zoogloeaceae; genus Zoogloea; species uncultured Zoogloea sp. The sequence continues at coordinate 486 of NZ_CALAYQ010000172.1, read as the reverse complement.
CGTCAAGGTCACCCTGTTCGACGGCTCCTACCACGATGTGGACTCGAACGAAAACGCGTTCAAGATGGCTGCGTCCATGGCATTCAAGGACGCCATGCGCAAGGCCAATCCTGTTCTGCTCGAGCCGATGATGGCCGTCGTTGTCGAAACCCCTGAAGATTACATGGGTAACGTCATGGGCGATCTGTCCGGTCGTCGCGGCATCGTTCAGGGCATGGATGACCTGCCTGGCGGCATCAAGGAAATCAAGGCGGAAGTGCCCCTGGCCGAGATGTTCGGCTACGCTACCCAGCTGCGTTCGCTGACTCAGGGTCGTGCGACTTACTCGATGGAGTTCAAGCACTACAACGAAGCTCCGCGGAACGTCGCCGAAGCCATCATCAACAAGAAATAATTGTCGTTTAAACCTATCAGGAAGCTAAAAAATGGCTAAGGAAAAATTCGAGCGGAAAAAGCCGCACGTAAACGTCGGCACGATTGGTCACG
>NZ_CALAYQ010000171.1:0-12225 GCF_937894855.1 uncultured Zoogloea sp. | reverse complement strand
CCGACACCACCACCGGCAAGACCATCCAGACCGTGCTCGACTCCGGCGAGTCCGATCGCACCTGGGACGCCGGCATCATCGCCAGCCCGGGCGCCATCACCGGCACCGTGCTCGAAGACACCAACAACGACAACGTCGGCGACACCCCGCTGGCGGGCGTCACCGTGGTGCTCAAGGACCCGGTCAGCGGCACCGTCATCTCCACCACCACCACTGACGCCAGCGGCAACTACAGCTTCAACGGCGTGCCCCCGGGCAACTACGTGGTGCAAGAGACCAACAAGCCGGGCTACACCGACGTGTCCGACAAGGACGGCGGCGACCTGAACAGCATCGCGGTCACCGTCACCCCGGGCAGCACCAACAGCGGCAACAACTTTGTTGACGAACGTCTGCCGGGCGCCATCAGCGGCACCGTGCGCGAAGACAACGACAACAACAACACCGGCGACACCCCGATCGCTGGCGTCACCGTTGCCCTGATCAACGCCACCACCGGCCTGGTTGTTGCCACCACCACCACCGACGTGAATGGCAACTACACCTTCACCGGTGTGCCGGCAGGTACGTACAACGTGGTCGAAACCAACAAGCCGGGTTACACCGATGTTGGCGACAAGGATGGTGGCAACCCCAACAGCATCTCCGTGACGCTGACCCCGGGCCAGTCCAGCACCGGCAACGACTTCGTCGACGAGCGTCCCGCCACCCTGGGCGACAAGGTCTGGGAAGACACCAACGCCAACGGCGTGCAGGACGCGGGCGAAGCCGGCATCGCTGGCGTCACCGTCGTGCTGAAGGACGCCACCGGCACCCCGATCAGCACCACCACCACTGACACCAACGGCAACTACAGCTTCACCGTGACCCCCGGCACCTACTCGGTGGCCGTGCAGGCCCCGGCTGGCTACGTGGTGACCGGTCAGGACCAGGGCGCCAACGAAGCGACCGACTCGGATGTGAACAGCACCGGTCAGTCCGCCAACGTCACCCTCGTCTCGGGTCAGAACAACCCGAACGTGGATGCCGGCCTGTACAAGCTGGCTGAACTGGGCGACAAGGTCTGGCTCGACAGCAACAGCAACGGCGTGCAGGACGCGGGCGAAGCCGGCGTCACCGGCGTCAAGGTGACCCTGCTCGACGCCGCCGGCAACGCGGTGACCAGCACCACCACCGACGCCAGCGGCAACTACCTGTTCTCCGGTCTGAAGCCCGGCACCTACAGCGTGCAGTTCGACAAGGCCACCCTGCCGGCCGGCTACGCCTTCACCACGAAGGACGCCGCCGCGGGCACCGACCTGACCGACAGCGACGCCGACACCACCACCGGCAAGACCATCCAGACCGTGCTCGACTCCGGCGAGTCCGACCGCAGCTGGGACGCCGGCATCGTGGCCAACACCGGCAACATCAGCGGCACCGTGCGTGAGGATCTGGACAACAACAACACTGGCGATGCCCCCATTGCCGGCGTGACCGTTGCCCTGGTCAACCCGACCACCGGCGCCATCATCGCGACCACCACCACCGACGTGAATGGCAACTATGTCTTCACCAACGTGCCGGCGGGTTCGTACAGCGTGGTCGAGACCAACAAGACCGGCTACATCGACGTGTCCGACAAGGATGGCGGCAACCCGAACAGCATCTCCGTGACGCTGACCCCGGGCCAGTCCAGCACCGGCAACGACTTCGTCGATGAGCGCACCGCCGCCATCGGTGACAAGGTGTGGCTCGACACCAACGCCAACGGCGTGCAGGACGCGGGCGAAGCCGGTGTTTCCGGCGTGACCGTGAAGCTGCTCGACAGCACCGGCAACGTAGTCTCCACCACCGCCACCGACGCCAACGGCAACTACCTGTTCAGCAGCCTCGCCCCGGGCGACTACGCGATCCAGGTGACGGCGCCGGCTGGCTACGTGGTGACCGGCAAGGATCAGGGTGGCAACGACGCCACCGACAGCGACATCGATCCGACCACCGGCAAGACCATCAACACCACCCTCAGCGCCGGCGAAACCGACCTCTCCTGGGATGCGGGCATCTACAAGACCGCCTCGCTGGGTGACAAGGTCTGGCTCGACAGCAACAAGAACGGCGTGCAGGACTCGGGCGAAGCCGGTGTTTCCGGCGTGACCGTCAAGCTGCTGGATGCCCTCGGCAACGTGGTCGCCACGGCGACGACCGACGCCTCGGGCAACTACCTGTTCAGCAACCTCATCCCGGGCAGCTACGCCGTCCAGGTTGTGGCGCCGACCGGCTACACCTTCACCACGAAGGATTCCGCCTCGGCCACCGACCTGACCGACAGCGACGTGGATGCGACTACCGGCAAGACCGTGCTGACGACCCTCGACTCGGGTGAAAACGACCTGAGCTGGGACGCTGGCCTGGTTGCTCCGGTCGTGGCCGCCTCTTACGGCGACAAGGTGTGGCTGGACAAGAACGCCAACGGTGTTCAGGACGCGGGCGAAGCCGGTCTCTCCGGTGTCACCGTGAAGCTGCTCAACAGCGCCGGTTCCGTGGTTGCGACCACCACCACCGACGCCAACGGCAACTACCTCTTCACCAACCTGACCCCGGGTGACTACTCGGCCCAGGTGGTGGCGCCGACTGGCTACTTCATCAGCGCCAAGGACCAGGGCGGCAACGACGCCACCGACAGCGACTTTGATCCGACCACCGGCAAGACCATCACGACGACCCTCTCGGCCAACGAGAACGATCTGTCGTGGGATGCGGGCCTGTACCAGAAGGCTTCCATCGGTGACAAGGTCTGGGCTGACTGCAACAACAACGGTATCCAGGACGCCACCGAATCCGGCGTGCCGGGCATCACCGTCAAGCTGCTCAACGCGGCTGGCGCTGTTGTGGCCACCACCCTGACCGACATCAACGGCAACTACGTCTTCAAGGACCTGATGCCGGGCACCTACTCCGTGCAGTTCGTGGCCCCCACCGGCTACACCTTCACGACCAAGGATGTCGGCAGCAACGACGCGGTGGATTCCGACGTCGGTGGCACCACCGTCATCGGCACCACCAACCTCATCACCAACGGCAGCTTCGAGAACGGCACGACCGGCTGGTGCGGCAATGGTGACTACATCGAGGTGAACACCGCGGGTGCCTACGGCGTCTCCGCCGTTACCGGTGCCATGGTGCTCGAACTGGATGCCAACAAGACCAACACGGTCACCGGCGTCTATCAGGACATCACCACCGTCGCCGGCCAGAGCTACCAGCTCTCCGTCGATGTGGCCCAGCGTGCCGGCTACGCTGCTTCCACCAACACCGTGGAAGTGTTCTGGGAAGGGGTGAAGATCGCCACCATCGATCCGACCTCGACCGCGCTCACCAAGTACACCTTCACCGTGACTGCGGCCGATGCCAGCAGCCGCCTGGAGTTCCGTGAGCAAGCGGGCGACGACGACAGCGTTGGCGGCATCATCGACAACGTCAGTCTGGTCACCATCAACGGCGGCGGTACGGTTGGCACCACCATCCAGACCACCCTCGAATCCGGTGAGAACGATCTGACCTGGGACGCCGGCCTGACCGTCAAGCCCGTCACCGCGTGCTTCGACTTCACCGGCAACACCGCGACCGACGGCACCGATGGCAACCTCCTGTGCTACAGCAACAACGGCATCTCGGTGAACGCCAGTGCCTTCAGCCGTGACAAGACGACCGGTGCGTGGGCCAAGGCCTACCTCGGCGCCTACGGCGGTGGCCTGGGTGTGACCGACAGCAGCGAAGGCACCGGCTCCGGCAACACCCACACGGTGGACAACAACGGCACCCGCGACAACTACGTGCTGTTCGAGTTCTCCCAGACCGTGGTGGTGGACAAGGCCTACCTGGGCTACGTGGTCGGCGACAGCGATGCCAAGGTGTGGATCGGCACCGTCAATGGCGCGTTCGACAGCCACATCACCCTCAGCGACGCCGTGCTCACCAGCATGGGCTTCACCGAGGTAAGCGCCAGCACCCTGACCTCTGCCCGCTGGGCCGAGCTCAATGCCGGCGGCGTGGCGGGTAACGTGCTGATCGTGGCGGCCAACCCGGGCCAGACCGACGACTACTTCAAGCTCCAGCAAGTCGTGGTCAGCACCCCGAGCGCCTTCTGCGCCACCGACGTCTCCATCGGCGACAAGGTGTGGGAAGACACCAACAAGAACGGCGTGCAGGACGCGGGCGAAGCCGGTATTGCCGGCGTGACCGTCAAGCTGCTCAACGGTGCCGGTTCGGTGGTTGCCACCACCACGACCGACTCGACGGGTAGCTACCTGTTCTCGAAGCTGGCGGCGGGCGACTACAAGATCCAGGTCGTCACCCCCAACGGCTACGCCATCACCTCCAAGGATGCTGGCGGCAACGATGCCACCGACAGTGACATCGACTCGACGGGTACCACCGGGCTCTACACCCTGACCCAGGGCAGCAACAACCTGACCGTCGATGCCGGCTTCTACAAGCCCGCAGCCGCCGCGGCCAGCATTGGTGACCGGGTGTGGGAGGACAAGAACTTCAACGGTATCCAGGATTCCGGCGAAGCCGGCATCAAGGGCGTGACCGTCAAGCTGCTCAACAGCGCCGGCTCCGTGGTGGCCACCGCCACGACCGACGCGAGCGGCAACTACCTGTTCAGCAACCTCGCCGCCGGTGACTACAAGGTTCAGGTGGTGACCCCGACCGGTTACTACGTGACCAAGCAGGATCAGGCCGGCTGGAACGGCACCGATAGCGCCGTCAATGCCTCCGGCTACACCGGCACCATCGCCCTGGCGGCGGGCCAGTCCCTCCTGAAGGCGGATGCCGGCCTGTATCGCAAGGCCAGCGTTGGCGACAAGGTCTGGCTGGACAGCGACAGCGACGGCATCCAGGACAGCGGTGAGTGCGGTGTGGCCAACGTCACGGTCAAGCTGCTGAACGCCGCAGGTGCCGTGATTGCCACCACGACCACCGATTCCGCCGGGTGCTACAAGTTCAGCAACCTGGATCCGGGTCAGTACAGCCTGCAGTTCGACAAGAGCAACGCCTACTACTACACCGGTTCGTACGATTGGTGGGGCAATGCCAAGACCCAGAACGTGTCCTCCACTGGCTACCAATGGACCACGAAGGACGTCGGCAGCAACGCCTACGACACCACCGACAGCGATGTCGCCCGTGTGTCCTCGACGTACTACAACCAGGGCAACACCGACAAGTTCACCCTGGTGTCGGGCCAGTACGACAGCAGCCGCGACGCTGGTGTGTGCCCGATCGTGATCGACCTGGACGGTAACGGCATCCAGACGATCAGCCGTGAAAACGCCAATGGCACCTTCGACCTGTTTGGTACCGGCGTGGCCGTCAGCTCCGGCTGGCTGTCCAGCGGCGATGCCTTCCTGGCGATCGACGCCAACGGCAACGGTGTGATTGACGGCATCAACGAGCTGTTCGGCGGCAACGGTGCCGGTCAGGGCTTCGCCAAGCTGGCGTCCTTCGACAGCAACGGTGACGGTGTGGTCGATGCCGGCGATGCGGCCTTTGCCAGCCTCTCCGTGTGGCGTGACGCCAACAGCAATCAGCAGACCGACGCCGGCGAGCTGATGAGCCTGTCGGAAGCCGGTGTGGCCAGCATGGCGGTTTCGTACTTCGCCCTGCCGGCGGTCGATGAGCAGGGCAACCTGCACCTCGAGCGCAGCACCGCGACCCTGGCTGACGGCAGCTCGGTGGACATGACTGACGTGTATTTCAACGTCGATGCCGCCGAAGCCGCCCAGGCCGGGATCACCCTGCCGACCATCTCCGAGCTGCTGAGCAACGATGTCAGCCTCGACGAGGTGCTGGGTGCTTCCGTGGCGGTGGGTGAAGTGGCTGCCCCGGTGACTGTCAGCGACAGCGCCGTGGCTGCCCTGAGCCAGCTCAGCCACCTCTACGAAGAGCAGCAGTTCGCCCTGGCAGCAGCCTAAAAAACGCTTGGCCCCGGCCGGGTTCGCCCGGCCGGCCAGGCACCTGAATCAAGCAATACCCGAAATCACTTTTTTAACGTAGGAGCGAGTAAATGATGCAAATCTCCAACATGAAGAAGGCTGCCCTGGCCTTTGCCGCCGCCGGCCTGATGGCCAGCGCTTCCGCCCACGCCGACTCCCTGCTGCTGGACCAGGACGTGAACACCCTGCTGGCCTTCACGGTGGACGTCTCCGGCCTGTCGAAGAGCGTCGAAACCGGCGTCTTCAACGTCGCCAACCAGACCACTGGCGGCTCCTTCCTGGCCTTCTGCTCGGAGCTGCTGCAGGGCGTGTCCGTCGATGCCGTGACCACCGGCCTCGAGTTCAGCCCCTCCGGCGCCGTGCCGGCTGCCGTGCAGACCCTTTACAACCAGAGCTTCAGCCTGGTGAACCCGACCAGCGCCGTTGAAGTTGCTGGTTTCCAGATCGCCCTGTGGGAAGCCCTGGATGACGGCGACCTGTTCGGTGGCGCCCTGCAGAACTGGGCTGGCAAGACCGGCTCCGTGACCGAGAGCGAAGCCCTCGACCAGGCCTGGATCTACCTGACCGCCCTGGCTGATGGTGACCCCGCCACCGCCAGCTACAAGCTGACCAACTGGGGCAACGCCCTGAGCCAGGACATCATCGAAGCCAAGATCCCTGAGCCCACCAGCATGGCCCTGGGCGCCCTGGGCCTGGCCGGTCTGTCGCTCGTCCGTCGCCGCAAGTCCTGATTGCGGGCCGAGGTGGTGCGGGCTTGCCGCGTCACCTCGCCGAAGCAGGGCCGGTAACGGTATCGCGAAAAGGGGGCTCGCCCCCTTTTCGCCTTTTCTGGCAGCAGCCGGGAGGCATCGACCCGCCGCTGTCACCAATTAAATCTCGATCGTCCCCAAACAGTCGGCGTGGCCTGCTGCAGGCCGTGACGTATGCATTCGTCCGGGACGCGGGCCTCGGCTATCGTCTGCCGAACGTCCGTGAACCGTGAATATCCGGTTCCGCACCCCGCCATTCGCACCCGAGGTTGTCATGTATCGAACCCGTTCCCTCTCTGCCGTTCTGACTGGTGCAGGCCTGGCCATGCTGGCGGCTACCGCCAGCGCCGAAGTGCTCCTCACCACGCCCCAGAACCCGCTCACGGCAGCCCCCGGCCGGTCCGATCTCGAGGCGCTCAACAAGGGGCAGCAGGCACTCGCCGCCCGTCAGTTCGAGCAGGCCGAAAAATATTTCGGCGACGCTTACAAGCTCAATCCCCGCTCCGTCGAGGCCATGCTCGGGCTGGCTGCTGCAACCCACGCAGCAGGCAAGTCGAAGCTGGCCCGGGACTGGATGAGCAGCGCCGTGGCCATGGCGCCCGGTCAGGCCAATGTGCTGCAGGCCCAGGCCAAGCTGCTGGTGGAGCTCGGCCTGACGACCGAGGCGGAGGAGAGCTACCGCGCCGCGATTGCCGGCCAGCCCGGCCTCGTGCAGCTCAAGCTGGATCTTGCCGCGCTGTACCTTGAAAAACTCAAGAAGCCGGCCCAGGCCGCCGCGGTGCTGCGGGACGTGCTCAAGCAGCACCCCGAGATGGCCGCCGCCCACCTGGGGCTCGGCCTCGCCCTGTCGGCCGACGGCAAGATCGAGGAAGCCTCCCGGGTGCTCGACGAGGCCGTCCGCCGTGATCCGAACAACCCCTTCGCGCTCCACGCCCAGGGCCTCGTGGCCCTGCGCCTGAGTCAGGCCGACCGGGCGCTCGCCGCCTTCGACAAGGCGCTCACGCTGCGCAAGGATTTTGCCGGCGCCATGATCGGCCGCGGCGACGCCCTCCTGGCCCTCGGCAAGGGCGACCAGGCCATCGACGCCTATACCCGCGCCAGCGCGCTGGCGCCCAGGAGCGCCTACCCCCACGCCCTGCGCGGCATCGCGTTTGAAAAGATGAAGCGCCTGCCCGAGGCCGAAGCCGCCTACCGGGAAGCCCTGAAGATCGACCCCGAAGATGTGCGCATCATGAACAATCTGGCCTTCGTGCTGGCCAGCCAGAAGGTGAAGCTGGACGAAGCCCTCAAGCTCGCCGAACGTGCGGTGGCCAAGGACGGCAACCGGGCCAGCCTCTACGACACCCTGGGTGTGGTGTACCTGGCCCGCAACGACTCGAAGGCCGCCCGTCAGGCCTTCGAGAAGGGCCTGGCCCTGGAGCCCGGCAACCTGACCCTGCGCCAGCATCACACCATGCTCGGTTCCAACCAGACCGTCGCGACCACCAGCGCGCCGGCCGCGCCGGTCAAGCCCGCGGCTGTCGTGGCGGCCCCCGCACCGGCACCCGCGCCGGCCGTGGTGGCGAGCGCCCCGAAGGCCGCGCCAGCCGTTGCTCCGGCCCCGGCAGCGGCCCCAGCCCCGGCAGCGAAGCCGGCCGCAGTCGATGCCGATGCGACCAAGGCCGTCGCGAGCCGGCTGGAATCCTGGCGGCAGGCCTGGGAAGCCAAGGACACCAACCGCTATCTGGCTTTCTATGGCGCCGACTTCGTGCCCGCCGACAAGCGCGCCCGTAGCGCCTGGGAGGCCGACCGCCGGGTGAAGCTCGACAAGAAGGGCGACATCCGCGTCCAGGTGGATGCCCCCAGCTTCAAGCTGGAAGGCAATGTGGTGGTGGTCACCTTCGAGCAGCGCTACAAGTCCGGCAACTACAGCGACGCCGGCCGCAAGCGCCTAGAGTGGGTGAAGGACGGCAGCGACTGGAAGATCCGCCGCGAAGCCCAGCAGTAATCGGGCGTATCAGGCCAGCTTCCAGCGGCTCCCGCCGGCCTGCTTGGCGGCGTACATCGCCCGGTCGGCCTGGCCGAGGATGTGGTGCAGGTCGTAACCATCCTTCGGGTAGGTGGCGATGCCGATGCTGGCCCCGAGGGCGTTGCCCGGGCAGATGTCGTCGGGAATGTCGCCAATGGCCGCCACCAGCCGGTTGCAGAACTGCCCGATGTGCTCCGGGTCGTGGAGGTTGGGGCACAGGATCGCGAACTCGTCGCCCCCCAGACGCGCCACCAGATCGGTGGTGCGGGCGGTGGATTCCAGGCGTGCCGCCAGCTGCACCAGCACCTGGTCGCCGGTGGCGTGACCGAAGCGGTCGTTGATCGGCTTGAAGCCATCCAGGTCGATCACCAGCACCGCGCCGGCCGAGCCGTCGACCCGCGCACGGGCCAGGATGCCCAGCCCGGTTTCGGTGAAGGCCTTGCGGTTGGCGAGGCCGGTCAGCGGATCATGGCGGGCCATCTCGCGCCAGCGTTCGCTCTCCTTCTCCATCTGCCGGTGCCGGCGCAGCATCCCCAGCACGATCACCAGGAAATTGCCCAGCGCCAGCACGAAGGCGCCGGTCTGGATCGCCCGCAGATCCCGCGAGCGGCGCACCGAGTCGTGTTCGAGGGCGGTGGTGAGCCTGTTCATCAGCGCCAGGATCTCCCGGTTGTTGCCCACCATGTAATCGGCCGCAGCGGTATAGGCGCGCCCCTCCTGTGCGGTGGCTGCGGCGGGCAGCAAGCCACGCACTGGCGTGATGAGTGTCCGGGCCCGGGCCACGACCTCGGCGGCCTCGCCCTCCACGGCCTGCAGGGTGACCGGCGCATCGTCGCCCCCGGTGGTCTGGCCGCCGTCGGCGAAGGCCAACAGGGTGCGCTCGAACAGCCCGAAGGCGAGGTCCACCTCCTGGGCTGCTGCGTTGACTTCGTTCGGGGTGGTGGCGCGGGTGGTGAGGAGCAGCGCCTTGGTGGTCTGCTGGGAGAGCATCCGCTGGCGCCCGGCCAGGTTGATCGCGACAGCATCCTGGGCGATCTGGTTGGCCAGCCACAGGTTGATCATCAGCACGCTGAGGTCCAGCGCGACAAACATCACGATGGCGGTGATGAGTCGACGGGGCGAACCTATCAGGGTACTGACCGGGATCGGCATGGACGTTGTAGCACCCCGCCGGGTTGTCGGCGACGGCGAGGCTGGCAGGACGATGAGCTGATTATCGGCACGAAAGCCCCGCCTGTGTAGGGTTACGCCTCCAAAAATGCCAAACGGCCCGAAGGCCGTCTGGAAAAGGGTGAGCCGGCAGGGCCGGATCAGTCCTTGTAGCGCTCTTCGAGGGCCGCGATGGCCGGCAGGGTCTTGCCTTCGAGGAACTCGAGGAAGGCGCCGCCGCCGGTGGAAATGTAGCCCACGTCGTCGGCGATGTGGAACTTGGCGATGGCCGCCAGGGTGTCGCCGCCGCCAGCGATGGAGAAGGCTTCGGAGTGGGCGATGGCGGAGGCCATCATCTTGGTGCCGCCGGCGAACTGGGGCAGCTCGAACACGCCGACCGGGCCGTTCCAGACGATGGTGCCGGCGTTGGCGATGATCTCGCCCAGGCGCGCGGCGCTCTTCGGGCCGATGTCGAGGATGCGGTCGTGGGCGGCCACGTCATCGACGGAGATCTTGTTGGCGCGGGCCAGGGCGGAGACTTCGTCGGCCACCACCACGTCGGTCGGCAGGGGGACTTCGGCGCCGCGTTCCTTCATGATGTCCATGATCGCGTGGGCTTCCTTGACCAGATCGGGCTCGGCCAGGGATTCGCCAATGCGCTTGCCGGAGGCCAGCAGGAAGGTGTTGGCGATGCCGCCGCCAACGATCAGCTGGTCCACCTTGTCGGCCAGCGACTTGAGGATGGTCAGCTTGGACGACACCTTGGAGCCGCCGACGATGGCGACCAGCGGGCGGGCCGGGTTGCCCAGGGCCTTGCCCAGCGCGTCGATCTCGGCGCCCATCAGGATGCCGGCGCAGGCCACGGGGGCGAAGCGGGCGATGCCGTGGGTGGTGGCTTCGGCGCGGTGGGCGGTGCCGAAGGCGTCGTTCACGTAGATGTCGCACAGGGCGGCCATCTTCTTGGCGAGCTCTTCGTTGTCCTTCTTCTCGCCCTTGTTGCAGCGGCAGTTTTCGAGCAGCACGACTTCGCCGGCGGCGACTTCGAAGCCACCGTCGACCCAGTTCTGGATCAGGCGAACGGGCTTGCCCAGCAGCTGGCCCAGGCGCACGGCGACCGGCGCGAGGGTGTCGTCGGCCTTCAGCTCGCCTTCGGTCGGACGCCCCAGGTGGGAGGTGACCATGACCGCGGCGCCGCCTTCGACGGCGTACTTGATGGACGGGATGGAGGCGCGGATGCGGGTGTCTTCGGTGATGTTGCCGGCGTCGTCCTGGGGCACGTTCAGGTCGGCACGGATGAAGACACGCTTGCCCTTGACGTCGAGATCGGTGAGTTTCTTGACTTGCATGATGATGTTCTTCGAGGCTTCGGAATGAAAAACGCCCCGCGCAGGCGGGGCGTCGAAACAACAGGCTTACTTGGCGTTGACGTAGGCGCGGGCCGCGTCGAGCATGCGGCAGGAGTAGCCCCACTCGTTGTCGTACCAGGCCAGCACCTTGACCAGCACGGAGCCGTCTTCACCCTTGATGACGCGGGTCTGGGTGGCGTCGAAGGTGGAGGAGACGGTGGTGTGGTTGAAGTCGGAGGACACCAGCGGCTCGTTGTTGACGGCCAGGATGCCCTTCAGCGGGCCGTTGGCCGCGGCGGTCATCAGCGCGTTGATTTCTTCCTTGGTGGTGGCGCGCTCGGCGGTGAAGGTGAGATCCACCAGCGAGACGTTGATGGTCGGCACGCGCAGGGCGAAGCCATCGACCTTGCCAACCAGCTGCGGCAGCACCAGGCCGACGGCCTTGGCGGCGCCGGTCTTGGTCGGGATGATGTTGGCGGCGGCGGCGCGGGCGCGGCGCAGATCCTTGTGACGGACGTCCACGGTCACCTGGTCGTTGGTGTAGGCGTGGATGGTGGTCATCAGGCCCTGCTTGATGCCGACGCTGTCGGCCAGGATCTTGGCGACCGGGGCCAGGCAGTTGGTGGTGCAGGAGGCGTTGGAGACGACGGTCATGTCGGCACGCAGCGCTTCTTCGTTGACGCCCATGACGATGGTGGTGTCCACGTCGTCACCGCCCGGGGCGGAGATCAGCACGCGCTTGGCGCCCTGGTCGAGCAGCGCCTGGGCCTTGGCCTTGGTGGTGTAGGCGCCGGTGCACTCGAGCAGCACGTCCACGCCGTGGGAACCCCAGTTGACGCCCTTCGGATCCTTGGTGGAGTAGAACGGGATCTTCTTGCCGTCGATGATGATGACGTTGTCGCCTTCGGTTTCGACGGAGGTCGCAAAGCGGCCGTGGGTGGTGTCGTACTTGAGCAGGTGGGCGTTGGTGGCCAGATCGCCGGAGGCGTTGA
>NZ_CALAYQ010000170.1:0-12180 GCF_937894855.1 uncultured Zoogloea sp. | reverse complement strand
GCTCATACCGCCGACGTCGGTGATGGCATCGTCGCCGAACCTATCTGGCAGGACCCGCTGGTGGTCGCCTTGCCAGCCCGGCACGCACTGCTCGTCCACAAGGAGGTTCCACTCCATGAACTCCGGGGGCATCCTCTTGTCCTGTGCGATCCCCAGGTGTGCGAAGGCTACTGCCGCGAGTTGGCGCGCCTCCTGCAGACCCAGGAACACAAACTGAATGTCGTTGAGGAGGTTTCCTCGCTGGACATGATGCTCACCTTGGTCGGTGCCGGCTACGGCGTGGGCTTCATGACGGCGACCAAGATTCCGGTCAGCCAGCGACCGGACGTGGTGATCCGTCCATTGGCGCTGGATACAGCCGTGATCACCACCTACCTGCTTCGACTCGAAAGCAGCAACTCATCGGCTTCGCTGGTGCGATTTATCGACCGCCTCCGGGACCCTTCGAGCGACTGACGCAACGGACCGCACCACTTAAGATTGGGCATCGGCACGAAGATTGCGTTCCGTTGCACTCATCAGCTCTGCCGCACTTATGCTGAGGGCAGCGGAGATTTTCAGTATCAATGCGAGCGTGGGCATGTGCTCCCCACGCTCGATCTTGCCCATATGCGAGCGAGCTATACCAGCCATGGACGCGAATTCATCCTGAGCGACTCCCTGCGCCAAGCGGGCAGCACGCACCGCTTGGCCGAAGGCCAGTGCCGGCTCGGCTTCATAGGTGGTTGTGCCAGGGGGGCGGCCCGGTTGAACGCTGCGCTTCTGCATCACCAGAAGCGTCGATCAATCGACCGAATTTAACCACGTTAAAGATATCTCTTTTGGCTATCATGGTGGCTCGCCTTTTTGATCCGATCGCTTTGTGGGGGCTCTCATGCACGACGCCACCAGCCAGTTTTCCTTTTCCAATTTCAGGCTTGCCATAGCGCCTGGCGTACCGTCATCGCATCTTTCGGCATTGCTTGCGTTGCAGCGTGCGGAAGAGCCGGAAGTCACCATTTCGTTTCATGAGGTCACAGCCGATGATTTGATTGCGGGACTTCGGGAAGGCCGCTACGACGCGGGCATGACGCTTGAAGGATCGAGCGATCCGTCGCTGAAAAGCCAACCTCTATGGACCGAGAACATGGCCGTCGCCATGCCGTTGCGCTTTCCCTTACTTGACCAGGCGAAGCTCACGATCGCCGAACTGTTGGACTACTCCGTCTTTCGCTGGCCTGCAGAGAATTGCCCTTTGCTGGATCAGCGGCTGCCTTCTCTTCCCGCGGTGAGTCAACAGAACATTCAGCGTGTCTCTTCCTTCGAGATGATCGCGCTATGGGTCGCTGCCGGCTACGGCGTCGGGGTATCCGCGCAATCGCGCATTGAGCATGCGCAGGGATGGGGCATTCACACACGGCCGCTGTCTGACGGACCCTACGAGATCGTGACCCACCTGCAGCGGCCCTGCGGACAAGCCGACGTTGTTTCAGAGCGGTTCGAGCGCAGAGCACTGCAGGTCGCCAAGAATGCTCCAACCTAGTCGAGTGCCAATGTCCTCGTTCTGCGTCTTCAGTTCAAGGTGCTACACGTGCATTAGGCATTCCACTCGCCAAGCAGCAGACATCACTCGCGCTCTATGACACGGAGCAGCGCCGTTCTACGCTTCGACATGGGGCCAAACGCCTTCGTGACCCCTTCAACGGGTTTCCCTGCCTGCAATGAGTCAAGGATGTCAGCCCAGTCCTGCATGATTACCTTGCGGGACTCCACAAACTTCGTGTGATCGTAGGGCGCGCGCGATGAGTCCTTGCTCTTTTTGGAATGAGCGAGTTGAAGATCGACCCGCTTCTCCGGATATCCCAACAGTCCAAGGATCGTCGTTGCGGTCGAGCGGAAGCCATGGGACGAAAACCGTCCGCCATAACCCATGCGCTTGAGTGCTTGATTGAGCGTCGTTGCCGACATCACTTGTCCCGGCTTTCTGTAGCTCGGGAACAATACTTTGCCGCCGCCAGTTAGAGCATGTAGTTCCCTAAGAGCGGCCACCGCCTGCCGTGACAGGGGAACCAGATGGGGGCGTCGCATCTTCATGCGCTCGGACGGAATCGACCACATGGCGTTGTCCAGGTCGAACTCTTCCCAGGAGGCCTTGCGCAGTTCTACGGTGCGCACGTAGGTCAAAGCCATCAGCTTGAGGGCGAGGACTGTCGTCTGGTAACCCCCTTCGTTGTCCACACGATTGAGAAAGTCCGGGATCTCTGCCCATGTCAACGGAGGGTTGTGGCGGACCTGAGGGCGCTTGACCAGTCCCTTGAGCAAGGCGGCAGGATCGTATTCGCAGAGACCTTGGGCAGCCGCATAACTGAAGATTTGCCCACACCACTGGCGGATGAGGATCGCCACAGTCTTCGCGCCACGAGCCGCCACATCCTTGATGATGGGGCGCAGATGTGGAGCCCTGATGCTGCTGATCGGCAACTTGCCAATCCGGGGGAAAACATCCTTCTCAAGGTAGCTGGTGACCTGGTTGGTGTAGTACTCGCTCCAGTGAGCATTGCTGACGATCCACTCCCGAGCAACGGTCTCGAACGTGCGTTCGTATGTGTCGGCCTGGAGGGCGATCGCCGCCTTTTTCTCCACGATGGGGTCGAGGCCCTTCTTGACCAACGCCTTTGCCCGGTCCCGTTCCGCACGGGCTGCCTCCAGCGTGACCTTTGGGTACACCCCGATTGAGTACACCTGTTCAGCGCCGCCCAGCCGGTAGCGGTACCACCAGAGCTTGGAGCCGTTGGGCTGAACGCGCAAAAAGAGGCTGCCTCCGTCCCGGAGTTGGTACACCTTGGGCCTGGGCTGCGCCGTTTCCACTTTGCGCGCCGAGAGAAGATTGAGTGCTGTGAGTGCCATGTGTATAACGCCTCCAGTTTGGCCCGTTACACACTCCATTACACACATGAGCACTGGATTTGTCCAGCTTTCAGAATCGCTCGATGGACGATCAACCCTTTAAAAACATAGACTTAGAGTTGTTCCATGGAGGTTGATAGACGCCAGTAGACCTCAATCGTAGTTATCGACCATCAGCAGCATTAGGCCGACTGATTCGGAAGGGTGATGCTCTTACAAGGCGAATGTCAGCGGTTCGACCTCGCCCATCACTACCAAAAAACTCAAGCGCAAGGCCAGTTCGCGTCGATATGGTTGCTGGCGGGCAGCCGCCTCGCCAAGCAGCAGTTCGCCAGCGATCGCGATAAACCACTTCCTCCATTGTTAATCCAAAGATCATTCGCAATCCTTGAGAGCTGTGCGCAAGAAAGTAGTGATAATATTTCAAAAAACATATTCACTATGCATTGAAGACGTGCGGGGTTTTGTTGTGAAAAACTTGAACTTGAATGCCCTGATGCTTGCAATGCTTGGGGTCATGCTTAGCGGCTGCGGAGAGAAGCAGACTTCTTCTGTCAGCGGGACGACAACAGCGCAGCCTTCGTCATCACAGACAACCAAATATTTGGGAGAAAACGCCAAGGAAGTTGAATGGCTGGTATTACGCCCCACCGGAGCTGTGGTGCTTCTCAAAGCACCTTGTGGCGCCCAGTCTGAATACTTCAAGGCAGGGGTCTTTGCCTACGACGGCAAGGCAACGTCACCGAGCGCACAGCGCAAGGGCTGCTATCGTTTCCAGCCATCCGAAGACAACTCCGGAATGATTCATGTTGTCGATAGCGATGGGGTCTCCTTGGGTGCCCGGATTGTCGACGTGTCCGTCGAGGAGGCATTTGGTCCGGAAAACTACTTTCTGCCCCTGGATAACGACCCGCGCCGTCAGTGGCCACAAATTGAAGCGCTGGGTGTTGCGGTCACAAAGTTCGGTAGTAAGCCTAGCTACCAAACTATCGGGCTGACCCGACAGCCATGCCCAGTCAACAAGTCTTGGTTTCTTTCGCGGCATATTCCGCAAGCTAATGCTGACGACTATGAGGGATGCTGGTACGAAGCAAATGAACAGGTGGAGGTCCGTGCGATTGATTACAGCACCAAGCCGCTCAAGCTTACCGAGACTGGGATATTCGTCCGTAAGGAAGCGTTCTTCGACGCGACGACCATTCAAACCATCCCGCTTAAGTACAACTGGAAATAGCTGCAGAGACCTCCGGTAGACCGTCACTTAAGCTCCATAGAACTGGGGTTTAGGTCGTTCTGGAGTACAGCCTGGATCCATGCGCTTGGATCGATATCAACCTCATGAAATTCAAGCAGAGTAGGCTCGACATCTGACGCCAGTACCGTAATACCCGACAATCGCCGCCGGATGACGCGCTGCAACTCTTCCGAGCTCTCGACAAGGGCGGTCATCATGATGCGGCCAGGGGCCACGAGGTAAAACCCGGGAATCGCCGCCAACACCGCCCGGGACAACTTCAGCGGTCGCACAATCGTTCGGGGCGCGTCATCGTCTTCAGGCTGTGGCACCTCACCAACGATGGCCCAGGCGGGGCGCAAACCTTCCATGATGCCCACCGGCACCTTGCCGCGTCCGTCCCGCTGCAGGAGGGCCTCCTTCGTGCGGTTATAGCAGGACACGCAGAGCGTCTTTCCGATGATCCGCGACTGCCCTGACGGCCCGCAACGGCAGCACCGCCAGCCGCGGTCGGCGTCAGGATCTGGCCCGCCCGCCTCTCCGGCGTGACCACGGCCGATGGGGCAGCGGTAACAACTCGCGTAGCGCCCGTCGCCCAAGACGGTAGAGCTCAGGAAGTTTGACGCGCACGCCTCGGGCGTCAGCACGGCCCGCATCCGCTCGCAATCGAAGTAGCTTCCCGGTGCGCCCGCCAGCCCACGATATTCGAGGAACGGGAGGAGTTTGACTTGCCGAACGATGTCCATGCGGACATCGAGCCGTCACAGGTTTCGAACAGCAATGATGTCAGTGGGAGGCGTTGTCATCGTCAGACGCCGGCCGGCAACCGCACCGCCGACAGGAGGAGTTGGCGCGCCATGGGCTCAATATCTCGAGCCAGCTGCGGCACATGGAAGACGCCTGGCACCGGCTTGGTGATCCAGCCGGCGGAGCCCTCCATCATGGTGCGGAAGGTCAGATAAGCCGACGACTTGCCCTTGCCGGCGCTGGTGTTCATCCGAACCATGCCGGCGTAGCGATCAGTCTTGTGGTGCGGTGCCTGCTTCAGCGCCAGCCCGGCCGGCAGGTGGTCGCCCCACCTGTACTTTCGCTGGGCAACCAGCAGCGGAGCCTTCGTCTTGATGTCCCAGGCCCCTGTCCCGGACTGTCGCATGCCCATCCCAGTCACTTCCGACTTCGTGAGCATTCTCGCCGCGGTGCGCACCGGCGCTGGCATCGACGCCTGCGTGTGCCGGAACGGGATGGTCAGGTATCGCTTGCCAGCGTTCTTCTTCGACGTGGACACGCGCACCTTCATCGACGTGTCCAACATCCGTTTCAGGTCGCGCGACGGGCGGCCGTTCTCGATTTCGTAGGCGTACTTCCAGTCCGAATAGACGGACACCTGCAGCGGCCCGGTCGTCTCCACGGTCAGCGACCGGACGTAATCGGCCTTCTGCTCCTGCGGGATCGACGGGCTCTGCTCGATCAGATCCACCCATCTGGCGCGGGCCTCCAGGCCAATCGCCTGGAGCGCTCGACGCGCCTGGTGGTGCACGTCGGCCTGGATGGGTGAATCCTCGATGAAGACACTCAGGCCCAGCTTGAAGATTGCCATAGGTTACCCAGGAGATGGACGCGGCCTGAGATGGCCACGGGGGTGCAGATCATCATTCGAGTCAGGCATTGAACCGCTCCATGCAGTAGGTCGCGTCAGCAATGCTCATCGGCCGCAACACCGGATCGCTCTGCGCAGCGGACATCAGTGACGTCAGTCCTTCCGAAGTCACGTAGGAGGCCGCCTGTACCGGCGCCAGAAGCTCGAAAGCATTCACGTTGCGCAGGGGAGAGAGGGGGGCGCCGCCGGCCGTCGAAGAACACGTGGACGCCCCGTACAGCGCCGAGTAATCCGGCAGCGCCTCGCGCACCTTGAACACGTTGCGCAGCACGCAGTAGCAGTTGTGCATGGCGCTGGCGAGGTGCTGCAGTTGGGCCTTCACGCCCATCGGCAAGCCTGTCAGTGCGGCCACGGACCACGCCACGTTGCGCACCGCCTGGGTGGCCAGATCGGCCACGCGGAACAGGGGGCGGATGGTGGCGTCAATCTCGCGCTTCGTCTGAAGCACGTCATCCAGGATCAGGCGCGTCTTGCCTACGGCCCGAATCAATGCCTTGGTGAAATCCGGGAAGTTCTCTCCGAGCCACCCCATCTTCTGCACAAGCCGCTCCATCTGGCCCATGCTGTCCGCCAGGGATTCAATGCCGGCGTCTCGGCCGTCCTCGTAGACGAACCGAAACACTTTCTTCGCTTCGTCGATGTCCTCCGACACCACCTGCAGGTTGATCTGGTACTGGCACAGCAATGGCCGGCTCTTGCTTCGGCGCAGCACGAATGCCGTGGGCACCACCTGAAAGGCGAAGTCGTCCAGCACATCGACGAAGATCAGTTTCACCGCCCCCGGGTCGCGCCCGGCCTGCACTGCGGCGTCGCGCCGGCGCAGGTACTGGGTCATCACCAGGTCGCGAAGCTCCGCAAACAGCTGCACGCCGTCTTTCGTCGGGCTACCGCGCCACCCCGTATGCCCGGCAATCGAAATCGTCGGCAGGCCCGCTCCCCACACGTCGGCGAACGCGCCGCCAGCGGTCTGGAGCACGGCATTCCGCGTCGGATCGATGCGCGTCAGTTCCTCGGGCCGGATCACCAGGCTCTGGATGCGGTAGAAACTGTCCGGGGCGGTGGAGTCGTCCAGCGCAAAGCCGATCGGTCGGCCCTTTTGCAGTGAAGGTGTGGTCATCGGGTCAGCGTCTCATCACAGGGTTCAGGGGGCATGGAGGGGCGGGAGGCTTCCGATCACCCCAAGGCACCGCCCTGGTTCCACTCGGCCAGGTAAGCCGACTCGCGCCCGGCGCCATTCCGGATGCGCGCAGCAAACGAGGTGCCGCGTTTGAAGGTGGCCACGGTCACGAAGCCCTGAAATGGCACCATGCGGTGCTGCACGGCCACCACGTAGCATTCCCAAACGAACGGTTTCAGGCACAAGCCGGGACCGCCGTGGAAGATCCGCAAGTACATGCCCGGCCGCAGCGTGCATTGCCCGCGCAGGGTGATCGATCCATCCTCGAAGACCGCGTTGTCCTTGTTCTGCGCCATCAACTGCGCGCGGCGGTCGTCAATCCACAGCCGCGCCTTGCCTTGTTCGCGCTTCACCACCTCGGCCGACTGGCCGTCGGCGCGCCCCAGGCTGTCCGCCCCACCCATCTGGGTGTCGGTCTCCATGAAGCGCATCCCAAACAGCTTGGGCGTTGCGTTGGGGTACTTCGCGAGGTAGAAATCGTCCGGGTTGTTCGTCTGACCTGCGAGGTTCATCGCGGCGGCATCAATCAGGTTCATGCGGGGCATGTTCACCTGGAAGTAGTTCGCCACGTCCGCGTCCGAGCGTCCGATCTCAAGGCTCATCACCGCGTCGTCACCGATCTCCAGCGTCTCCGGGGCTACCCTCTGCGGCAAGATGTAGCCCTTCGCCGGGTCCAGGTCCTTGAAGGGGTTGTTGCGATAGACCAGCACCACGCCGCCTGGCCGGCTCGGGTCGGCCATCTTGTCAGGGCGGTCCTCGATGAACAGTTCCGTCCACGACCCCACGTCCAGGAAACCGCGCAGGATGTCCCACAGCGTCCCCTGCGCCGACTGGGCACCGAATGCGCTGATCGTCCCATCGTTGGCCGTCGCCTCGTAGCCAATCTCCCGGATGTAGGAGAGCTTCGTGGGGGCGGCAGCCGCGCCGAGGCTGGCCATGTCGGCAATGAACGGATTGATCACCTTCTCGACGATCTGCTGGACGAAGAGATTCCCGTATTGGTTCGGCTTGGCCTCAATCCCGTAGTTCACAAACGCCCGCAACACGGTCAGCAGGTTCTGCCCGATCACGTAATTCGGCAGGTAGCGAATCTGGATCATCTCCAGCACCTTGCCGTAATCCGCGCCGCTGATCGTCACGGCCCGCGCGGGGCGCCCGTCGGCGCTCATCGACATGGACCGCCGCACGCTCGACACGAAGCCGCGCATCACCACCGGAGGCTCCACACCGGTGGCGGCCGGGTCGGGCCGATGGCGCATCCGGATTTCGATCACGTCCATGGGCTCAATGAGGCCGTAGAGCGAATCCATCTTCTCGGCCTCCATCTGGTCCACCACCGTCATGCCCCACTGGCCGGCGGGCTGCCGCACGCTCTTGCTGGTCTCCAGCGAGCTCCCGTCACCAAAGAAGGGCGTGAGGTCAATCACCCGGTTTCCACCCGAGTAGCGCTCGGAGGTGGGCACGGTGCGGCCGTCGCTGCCCGTCACCATCCGCCGAGCCACCGTCTTGTAGAGCGTCACCCGAAACTCGGGCGCCATTGTCTTGAATGCCATCTCAGCCCTCGCGTCCTTCCGGCACCGGCACTCGGCGACCACTCGCAATTGCGGACGGGGCGATCGGGCGCCCCTGCGGGTCGCGCAGCGTCACCTCGACACTGCTGCGCACATCCACCGGCTCAGGCCTTCCGGCCTTGGCCCGTCGTGCAGCCGCGCCCGGGTCGAAGTCGGCCACGTTGCCGCCCATGTTGCGCATCACCTTGTCGGCGTACTGCTGGGTCTCGGTCGGTATCGCCTGCCCCTTCAGGCCGCGACCGGTCTTAAGCCAGGCATCAAGGTTGCCCTCGCCCCAGTTGTAGGCCATGAGGGTGCTTCGCATGTCGCCCTTGTAGTGCCGGTGAAGCTGGCTCAGGTAGTCGCTGGCGCCTTTTCGTGCGGAGGCTTCGTCGAACGGATTGAGCACGCCAAACCGCTTGGCGGTGTCGTCCATCAGCTGATACGGCCCCTTGGCGCCCGCCTTTGAAACGGCAAATCGGTTGCCACCGCTTTCCGTCTTGCGCACGGCGTCCAGCAGCGCATCGTCGATGGCTGCGCCTTTCCAGCCGGTGTCGCGCCGGAGGATCTTGTTGGCGGTCTCCGGCGAGATTTCCCCCCGTTCCACCTGCCCCTTCAGGGTGTCTTCATAGTCGGCCTGATCCTTCAGCCGTTTCCGCTCGGCGGTATAGGCGCGGGCCTCCTCGGAGTCGCCGGCGAACACGTTCACCAGCCGCCCCACGCCGTCACGGATCATGTTGGTGGCCGGGATGAGCCCGTCGCCAATCCGCGCCAGGGCGGTTTCCATCTGCTTCTGTACCTCGAGCGACTTCTTGCCTTCGCTCATTTCCTGATCGGCACGGGACAGGATGTCGGTCAGGGTGTCTTGCACCTTTCCGAAATCGCCGGTGTCCAGCGCCGCCTTCAGAGCCTTGCGGTCGGCCTCGCCGATGTCTTTGCGGTCACGCACGGAGTGGATTGTCGGGAGCAGATCGCCCATGTTGCGGGCCGCGGCGACACTCGCCAGCGACTGCATGCCGGCGCTGTTGATCTTTCCGAAGTCGATGCCGCGCCGCTTCGTCATTCGCGCAATCCCCCCCAGCTGGTCGGGGGTGAAGCCCGCCATCACCGCGGCCTGCTGTTCATTCAGGCCAAAGAAGCCTTGCAGGGATGCGGCGAACACCTCGGGCTTGTCCCCGTAGTTCGCCTTGATGAGGTTGCGCACGGCCTCGAAGTTGGTCATCGAACCCGAGCCCTTGAAGCCGGTCATCCGGCCCCACGGCGAGGCCGCGAGATCCTTGCCCGTGCCGAACAGGCCAAGCCCCATCAACGCCTTTGCGCCGAACGCAGAAACGCCCGGATTGGCCCGGGACAACGCCGAATAGGCCACGTTCAACGAGGCCTCGCCCTTGGCGCCGCCTTGTCGCATGGCTTGGTCGGCCTGCATCAGCAGCGAGCCGGCGCCCTGCGCGTCCAGACCAGGCAGCTTCAGGCGGGTCAGGGACGAGATGCCGCCTGCAAAGGCCTCTACGTTGGGCATGGTGAGCGTCTGGCGTGCCACGCTCGTCGCGAACTGCTGAACGGCCGCCATCACCTCCTGAGCCTGGGCGACGTTGCCACCCTTCTCGAGGCTTTCGGCCAGGATCGCGCCCAGCTTCTTGCTGCTGGTCTCGTCGATGGTGACGCGCACGCCGCGCATCGACGAGAAGAAGCCAACGCCGGCGCTCGGGTCCATGCCGTAGGCCCGACTGAAGCCGTAGGCGTTGCGGAGCTCGTCCTGCAAGCCGCCCATTCCTCGCAGATTGCCACCGCGGGCAAACTGACGGGCGTAGGCCGCGGACTCGACGCTGCTCAGACCGAAGCCTGCCGATGCCCCCCGATTGAGGTCACGCAGGGTGTTGAAGTTCACCCCGACATCGCCCAGTTGGCGCTTCAGAAAGTCGATGGTGTGAGATTCTTGAGTGGCGATGCCGTGGGCCTGCACCAGACCGGCGATTGCCGCACCGATTCCGGCCATCCCGGCACCGGCCAGGCCGTAGCGCAGGCCACCGGAGAGCACAGACGCAGCGCCCGGCGTGCCGGCCATCTGCCCCAGACCGACAAGCCCTTGATGCAGACCGGAATGAGCGAAACGGCTGAAGTTGTAGCCATACCCCGACCGACCGTGCGACGGCGCCATGGGCTGGCGCATGGGCGCATGCGGCACCACCGGCACGGGCAGCGGAACAAGCGGGGCCGGCGCCACGCCGGGGCCGGATGGCGCGCCGGGCATCATCCGGCCGGGCACGCCAAAGCCCTTGCCGCCAGCCTTCCCGAGTTGGTCAAGGCGCTGGATCAGCGCGATGACGTTCTTCTCGAGATCCTTGATCCGCACCGACGCCCTACCGGCGGACTTCCCGATATTGTCGACGCCGGCGGCCGTGGTGTTGGTGGCCTGCTGAACGCCCTGGATGTTCGCCTGAACATCAATCCCGACACGCTGATTCATGTTCAGACCCTCGCGCCGGTGTCATGGAGGCCGGTGGCAGCCGAAAGCCGCGCCATCCGCGCAATGATCCGGGCCGCGCACTCCGGGCTCTCCTTTCGAACCTCGTCGATCACTGCGTCGTGGAAGTCCTGCATCTTCTGCATGTTCCACAGCTTGTCCAAGGCGGCCAGGACGTTGCCGATGATGCCGTTACGCAGGCTGACCGACTGGCAGAAGGCCTTCAGGAGCTTGATTTCTTCGTCACCGGCATCGCTGTGCTTGATCGCATGCCGCCGCACCATCAAGCAGTCCTGCCAAAGCTCCTCGAGGCGTCCAATAAGGTTGAGACTGCGTCGGGCCTCGCCGGGGGTGAGGCCGTCGGTGGGCTGACTGGTGGGAAGTGTCGCGGGCGACACTACCTGCGACAAAGCGGCAGGATCCTTGATGCCGCGGAAAAGCGCATCTCTCGCCGCCGCCAGATCTGCCTTGGACGGCTTGTATCGGTTGGCCTCCGTGATCCAGTTCGCCCAGGTCTTCGGGGGCACGTGCGCCCACTGCGGCTCCCGCAGTTCTGCCAATCCACGGCGACCTTGGTTGCCGATGTGTGCCCGGATTGCGGCAAGGGCTTCGGACTTGCCTTCGAGTGAGGATCTACCCATTTTCATTCTCCATCAGCATTCGGATAACAGGATTCCCGCATCACGACTGTTTGACGCAAAGAGGAATTTCCCTTTTTGCAGCGAATGCCGGCGGACACGGGAGAGCGGGAAAGGCCTTGCAACCCGCTCCAGCCAAGGGTTTCCGCTTTCCGGTTTGATTCAGGAGAGCAGAGTGGCGTGTCTGGGGCCGCGGCTTGGATCCAAGCCCGCTGCTGTGTTTTCTCGGGCGGGGAGGCGGGGGCGCGTCACCCATCGAAGCCGCCCCTGCGGCCCGATTTCTCGGTTTTGCTTGCCGAGCCTCCAGGGTGGGTGCCGTCGTAGTCGGTGAAGCGCATCCGCGGGCCGTCCAGGGCGAGCAGGCATTCCCCGGTTGGGCCGTTGCGGTTCTTGCGGATGAATAGCTGCGCCAATCCCTCCCACTCCGGCGCCGTGCGATTCATGTCCTCGCGGTGGAGCATCGCCACCACGTCCGCGTCCTGTTCGATCTCGCCGGAGTCGCGCAGGTCGGCCAGGGTGGGCTGGCGGTTCGGCCGCCCCTCGCTGGCCCGGTTGAGCTGGGCGAGGGCGATCA
>NZ_CALAYQ010000169.1:0-39369 GCF_937894855.1 uncultured Zoogloea sp. | reverse complement strand
GCCGCTCTGGAATCACTTCTACAACTGGCATCGACCCCACCACGGCATCGGCTGCAAAACCCCCAGCTCTCGGCTACCAGCGGACGGAAACAACGTCTTGACTCTTCACATCTAGCGGACCGCTGAAGACTTCGACCGGAATGGCATGGTGGCCCTTGCCTGCAAGCTGGTAGGCGGCAAGCCGGTGATGCCCGTCAATGCAGGCCCACCACTTGCCATCCCACCAGACCGTGATCGGGTCCAAATCCTTGCCGCGCTGGGGAGTTTTCGCCAACTCCCTGATGTGGGCTTGGCTGACATGGTCCAATGGCTGCCGATGCTGAAAAACGGGCTTGCAGAGGCGGATTTCCTCGGGACAGAGATACTGCGGTAGCGTCTCCGGCACAGGTTTCCCCTGTGCAATCTGCGTTGCCAGTTCATTCAGGGCGGTCAGGAAGCTCGGTTCTTCTTTCGTACTCATTTCAGGCTCTCCAGGGCCTCGACCAGGGCCGCTTGTTGGTTCTTTGTCTGCTCGCTCTCCCGCTGCTCCAGGCGGGCC
The DNA here is from genome assembly GCF_937894855.1 of uncultured Zoogloea sp. Lineage (NCBI taxonomy): Bacteria > Pseudomonadati > Pseudomonadota > Betaproteobacteria > Rhodocyclales > Zoogloeaceae > Zoogloea > uncultured Zoogloea sp. Next base: position 38,831 of record NZ_CALAYQ010000169.1, on the reverse strand, counting down.
ACGTAGAGCCCAGCCACGCCGAAGGCGGCCTTGAGGTGTTCTGCGATGACCGCCAGCGTCCGGGGCGCCACGTCACGATAAACGCGCTTCGACCGCTTGGCCTTGTCGTCCCAGTAGGTGCCCGCATTCGTGTCGGTCAGGGCCCGTGCCCGTCTCGCTAGCTGGGCATCGAAGGCCGCGTCGGACTTGAAGCGCCGGGGTTGCTCCTCCTGCATGAGGAAAAGGGCAAGGACAGTCTCCGTCAGGGTCTCCACGGGCACCTCGCGGGCCAGCTTGACGAGTTCCTGGCAGGCGTCCCGCTCGTGGGCCACGAAGGGGCGGCCTCGCTGGGCTTCGGCCTCCTGGGCCTTGGCCGCGTCGATGATCATGCCCCAGCGCTGGGCGAGGATGCCCCAGGCCTGATTGCCTTGGTTTTTCTCCATCCGCAGTCTGACCCGCAGGCGGAAGGGCGCGAGTTCTTGAACGGTGACACCGGTCTGCTCGGGATGGCCGTGACGGCGCCGGATGGCCTTGTGTCGGTTGCAGAGGGCGCCGAAGCCGGCTGCCGTGTCGGGGCACTGGGGGACGCTACAGGGTCTGCTCATGGGCTCCTTCGCTGGGAAATTCGTACCCGTCCCCTGGCACGGACAGGCACAGAAAAGAATTGAAGTGGTGACGGTGCTCGCGGCTATCGACTCGGCGAGCTGCGGGCGGTCAGGCCTGCGGCGCCTTCATGAGCCGCTGGAGGGTCGATAGGGCGATGCCCAACTCCGCCGCGACCTTCCGCCAGCTCATGCCCTGGCTGAACAGGTCGGCAGCCTTGGCCCGCACGTCGGGGGCGGTCTTCGGCGGTCGTCCCAGCTTGAAGCCCTCGGCCTTCTTCTGGGCGAGCTTGGCCTTTGTCCGCTCCGAGATGATTTGCCGCTCGAACTGGCTGATGGCGGCGAGCATGTTCAAGGTTAGCTGCGACTGCGCCGAACCGTCGAGCTTGCCCAGTCCCAGCACTTCCAGGGCGATACCTGCCTTGGCAAGCGCTTCCACGGTGGCAATCACGTCCAGCACGTCCCGTCCGAGCCGGTCGAGCTTGGCGACGACCAGCGTATCGCCAGTGGTCAGGCGGCTCCGAAGGTGCGCGAACTGGGGGCGTGCAAGGGCCGGCACTTTACCCGAGACACCGTGCTCCACATAGACCCGGTCCGGCTCGATGACGTGGCCGGCGTTGGTGATTTCACGGAGTTGCTGTTCCGTGGTCTGCTCGGTCGTCGAGACCCGGAGGTAGGCGAAGGTGGGCATGGCACGCTGCTCCCGTCTTATATTGAAAACGGGGCGCATTGTGTCGGTACGATGTACCGCCGTCAATACCCGGTCTATCGGTACGGTTTGGCTGTACCGGATTTCGTACCGGCCAACGGTGGTATTGAGGTACGTTTGTGGCGAGCTTTCTTATCAAGACCAGATAGACTGAGGGCTGCGGGCGAGCATGATTTTGGCTTACTATTCATGCGCCTGACCGAACTGGAGAAATGTAAGTGCGATACCAGTACACACATGATGCTGATAACCGGACCGTCTACAAGTTTCCTGCTGAGCCGACTGTTACTGAACAGCGTTGGGGGCCAAGTAAGAAATTGGTGGGTTGGTCTGTCTCGATGGAATTGAAGATTACCCGAGCTGATAACCGACTGGAAAACCGCCGCTGGAAGTACGCGCATACTGAATATCCACGCGAGGTGTTCGATGCGCCGCGATACTCACGGCAAGAGGCTATCTCCTTCTTCTTCCAGAATTGCAGCCCTCCAGGGGAGATGATCACAGAGGAGGAGTATGTCCGCTTACAAGCTGAGTACGACGCCTCGACCGGTGAGGAGGCGAGACAACAACGATGAATCGTGTGCTATGCGAGGTCTTGGCTGGCGGTGTGGGGCGGTCGGGGTAGGGGGGGAAGATGTAACGTCCGAGCATGCCGATGGGCTCGAAAAATTCTGAGCCGATTTAGGCAGGCTTTGAGGTCCAGCGAGTGTTTGCTCTTGGTCTCGTTTTTTGGGAACATTGCTGGGAACACTTCCGAGCAAGGCCTTAGGAAACCCGCGTAGATACTGGGATAGCGGCACTCTCTGCACAATCCCTCACTCTCCGCCACAAACTACGAAGAAGCCCTTGAGCAATCAAGGGCTTTTTTGTTGTTCACTTGGGAACGAACAGGTCGTTGCTGATGGGAGCATTGTTGGCCTGCAGTATCTGATTGCGGGAGTCAAAAAAATCGCCAGTCTCATTGACTGGCGATTTTTCGTTCACCGTGGCCTTGGATCGCCGACCGGGGCGTCCCGATCCAGGTCAGCTCCGGCGTTTCCAGATGTGTCGGGCAAGGCGCTCTGGGAGGGTCGGATGTGCCTGTTTTCATCCAGTCGGGAAGCGCGCTCAGGAAGGGCCGGAGGGCTGCATCCTCGACGAGGATGTGATGGATCAGGCGGTCTTCGAGGAGGACGCACAGTTCGCTGCACGTTACGGATTGGGTGTCGATCCGGGCGATGCACGAAATGAGGCTGTCAGTGAATTTCGCGTGGTTGCGGGCGTGGTTTTCCAGTGCCGGATAGTTCAGTCTGGCCAGGAGGCGCTCTTCGCAGGAGAAGTGGTGGGCGACGAACGCGGCAAAATCAAGGAGCAGGTGCTTGATGTCGGCGTCGGCCAGCCGGGTGTCGGAGTCGATCTTCAGGCAGGCTCTGGTGGCGAGAAGGATCAGTTGCCTGTGTTGGGAGTCGAGTGCGGGATAGCCAATGCCTAAGTCGTCTTCCCAGGTGGTCATGTGCGTACCCCGGTTACCCGAGCCCGTCTGCTTGAGCCGGTGGGGATTCGTGTCTCATGGATGTAGGCTTTTATCCTACGCGGCTCGCATGGTTATTCCTGTCAAAACCTTGCGGGCTGCCTTGAGGCGCGGAGGGCGGTGGTCGCGGGCGCTTGAGCCCCGGGTGATCAGTGGATCTCGAGGGGAATGAGGAGCTGGTAGCCTTTTCCGCGGATGGCCCGGATCAGCGGGAAGTCGAGATCGGGCTGGAGGGGCGCCAGTTTGCGTCGCAGACGGCTGATGGCGACTTCGAGGTAATTTTTTTCCAGTTCGGCGGCCTTGTCGTTGCACAGCAGCATGAGCTGGCTGGAGTCGACGGTCCGGGCGATGCTGGCGGCCAGGGCGCAGAGGATGGCGCTTTCAAGGGGCAAGAGGATGCTGCATGTGCCGCGGGGGCTGGTGATCGTGCAGGATTGCCTGGCGAGGCGCCAGACCAGCTTGGGCTCGGGATGCAGCCGGCGCTGGAGGCTGCGGAGCGCGGCGACCAGTTCTTCGCCGGAGATGGGTTTGCTGAGGTAGATGTCGGCACCGGAGTCGTAGCCGCTGATCCGGTCGGCGGGCAGTTTTCGTCCGGTGAGGATGATCAGCCCCATGCGCGGATAGGCCTGCCGGAGCCGGCGCGAGATGGATAGGCCGTCCTCGCCGGGTAGGTTGAGGTCGATGATGGCGATGTCGGGTGGCCGGCCGCGATCCATCAGCCAGTCGTCCAGGGCGAGCCCGCAATTCACGCCGCTGGTCTGGTAGCCGTGAAGGTTGAGGAAGTGGGTGAGCTCTTCCCGCAGGATGCCGTAGTCCTCGACGATGATGATTTCGTGAGTCATGGCGTGGCGGGAAGGCGGAGGCTGAATTCGACGGTGGCGTCCCCGACGACCCGGTAGCCGACGTCGCCATCCTGGACGCGGGCGAGGGTGCGGACGAGATACAGGCCGAGGCCGGTGCCCGTGTGCATGTGGGCTTCGGGGCCGCGATAGTAGCGAAGGAACACCTGTTCGGGGTCGGGCAGGCCGGCGGTGTTGGCGAGGTTGCGGATTTGGAGGGTGGTCTGGGGATGGCCGGCGTCGTCGGCGGTGGTCTGGGCTTCAACCTGGATGCGGGAACCCGGCAGTGAATACTTCAGGGCGTTGTCGAGCAGGTTTTCGAGCATGATCGTGACCAGTTGACGGTCGGCCCACATCCGGCTCTCGGCGGGAATCGCGATGTCGAGGCGGTCTGCGCCGCTCTTGAGGCGTGGCCTGATCGCGTCGATCACCTCGGAGAGTGTGCAGTCTTCGCAAAGGACGGGTTGGTCGTCCCGGTCCAGGCGAGCAAGCTGGATGCAGCGTTCGATCACCCCGCGCATCGCATCGCTCGCCATCTGGATGGAGTCGAGGCGCCGGAGCACTTCGGGCGGCTGGCTGGTCAGCTGATGGCGGAGGGAGCTGCCGGACATGCTGACGACGGAGAGCGCGGCGCGAAGTTCGTGGGTCAGCATGTCCATGAACTGGCTCTGGAGCAGCAGGCGTTCGCGTTCGCGTGCCTCGCTCTTGTTCAGTAGCTGGTCGTCGGCTTCCTTCATCAGGAGCAGGAAGGCGAGTGTGCCGATCAGCAGAAAGCTGAACTGGACGACGAAGGTGATCGACTGGACATGAGTCGTGTTGAGCAGCCCGGCACCGGTGCTTGCCGAATGGGCAACCCGCAGCAGCATGACGGGGACAAAGATCAGAAACAGGATGCCGGTGAGTTTCTGGACCCGCGAGGTGCTCCGGTCGCGGAGCAGCGTGACTCCGCCGGTTGCGTAGATGGTGGCGACGACCGAGCCCGAGATGGTCACCAGGGCGCCGGGGGTTGTGCCGAGCGCCCATAGCAGAAGGCAGCCCGCCAGCACCTGAATGGCAAGCAGCGCATTGACCGGCGTGCGGATTCGCCAAGGGATCACCAGCACCCCGACTTCCAGTGCGAAGCCGGCCATGATCAGCGGGTTGCCGACGTGGGCGGAAAGCACGAGCGGGATGGTTCCGCGCAGGCAGATCAGGGTCCAGCCTGTGGCCTGCAGCAGCTTGCTCAGGATGAACAGCCTTACCGGTCCACGGCTGCTTGCCCGTTTTTCGTAGGCGAGCACCATCGCCATCGCCAGCAGGTTGCCGATGATGAGCAGTTGAAGGACGGTCAGGAGGTGCAGCGGGGTCACGGACGGGAGTGTAGAGCAGGGACGGCCTCGGCACGGACGAACTTCACGTTTGCTGCACGCAGCTTCCAGTGCCCGGATGGGAATGATCAGCGGGCTGCCGGATCACGGAAGCGATGCATGAAGATGCCTGTTCTTCTGCGGAATGGATCAGATTGTCCGCCGCAGGTAGGGCAGGCGGCTGATCGCGACGGAGGTGGCAAGGGCGGCGAGGAAGGCCAAAGCCGCCACCGCAGGGATGGCCACCGCCGGGTTGTAATCCAGCGGGCCGAAACCGATGCGCTGCAGCACTTCAATCGCGAGGGGGTGAATCAGATAGACGCCCATCGTCAGGCCGGATAGCTGGCGCGTGTGCCTGCCGGCGAGGGGCCGGCTGCGGGACTTGAGCAGATAGAGGCAGCTTGCCGCCATCGGAATGACGGTGAGGCTGAGGTAGTCGTAGAAGTACAGCCCGGTCTGGAGGCCGGCGCGGGTGGCGAGCGCGTGGCAGCCGACGGCGGTGAGGAGACCAGAGGCCACGAGGGTGCTCCACAGCAGGGCCGGGGACGGGGTGCGCGGGTCGGTGGCGATCAGGTGACCGAGGAGGAAGTACGGCACGTACGACAGGAACCACGCGGGAAAGAAGGTGCTGCTCCGGGGCGAGAGGCGGGCGTCGATGGCATTGAGGGCCGCGAGGACGAAGGCCAGCGCGACAAGCCACGTCAGCTGCTTCCGCGTTGTCCGGGCAACGATCTGGCAGAGGAGGGGCGTTACGAGATACAGCGGCACCAGCATGTAGAGGAACCACAGGTGGTAGTAGGGCTCGCCGATGGCGATGCGGTGAAGCAGGGCGGCTGCGCCCGGCGGATTGCCCTTCAGGCTGCCCTTGATGAACACCCACAGCAGATAGAAAGCCGACCAGAACAGCAGGGGCACAAGGACGCGGGCGGCGCGCTTGCGGTAAAAAGTGCCGGCGCCCTCGGTCTTGCCGGGCGCAAGGAGCAGGGCGCCGCTGATCATCACGAAGACCGGTACGCACCAGCGGCTGAAGGCGTTGATCAGGTTGCCGGCCCACCAGTCGGTTGAGCCGAAGGGGGTGTCCACCACCGGACTGACGGCTGCGTGCAGGACGACCACCGCGAAGATGGCGATGATCCGCGAATTGTCGAGCCAGACCATGCTGGTATCCGGGTTGGTGGTAACGCTTCAGCCTGGCGGTGCATGGGCGTGGCGGCTGAAGTGTGAATTCGGGTGAATCCGGGCAGGCGTGATTGTAGGCATCACGCATGGTAGTGGGCAGGCTTATGTTGTGTGAATTGTGACGTGTGTCGCTTAATGAAAGTCGCGGCTGCGGGTGGTGAGGCGGCCGAGCATGGGTGAGCGGTCGACAACCCGCTTGGCGTGGAGGTGTACGACGCTGCCCTGGCGGGCGATCTGGCCGTAGATGCCGATCAGGCTGGCGCCCAGCAGGATGCGACGCTCTGCTTCGAGGAGCTCGGGACGGACGATCACATTGACCCAGCCGGTTTCGTCTTCGAGGGTGACGAACATCGTGCCCTTGGCCGTGCCTGGACGCTGGCGGCAGGTGACGATGCCGGCGCAGCGGGCGAGCTTGCGGTCGGGGCAGTCGGCGATCTCGGCGGCGCTGAGGAAGCGCTCGGCGCTGAGCATGCCGCGCAGGAAGGACAGAGGATGGCGACCCAGGCTGAAGCCGAGCCGGGCGTAATCGGCAACGATGTCGTGGGTTTCGGCGGGTGGTGGCAGGGCGGGCGGGGCGTCGGGAATCGGGGCTTCGTGGAGTACGCCGGGAGCGGCCTGGCTGCCTGCGGCGGCCCACCAGGCCTGGCGGCGATGACCGGCCAGGCTTGCCAGCGCACCGGCGGAGGCGAGGGTGCGCAGGTCGGCCGTGGCGAGCCGTGCCCGGCGGGCGAGTTCGTCCACCGAGGCAAAAGGCCCGCCCGCCCTGGCGGTGACGATGCGTCTGGCTGCGTCCGGCCCGAAGCCTTTGACCAGCCTCAGCCCGAGCCGGGCGGCGGGCTGGGCGGCGTCGGTGGCGGAGGGTTCGAGGGTGCATTCCCAGTGGCTGGCCTGCACATCGACGGGACGGACCTCCACCCCGTGCCGGCGGGCGTCCTGGATGAGTTGCGAGGGGCCGTAGAAGCCCATCGGCTGGCTGTTGAGCAGGCCGCACAGGAAGGCGGCGGGATGAAAACGCTTGATCCAGGCCGACACATAAACCAGCAGCGCAAAGCTGGCGGCGTGGGATTCCGGAAAGCCGTAGCTGCCGAAACCCTGGATCTGGCGGCACAGGGCGTCGGCAAAATCCCGGCTGTAGCCGCGGGCCAGCATGCCGGCGGTGAGCTTGTCCTGGTAGATCAGCAGATCGCCCTTGCGGCCCCAGGCGCCCATGGCCCGTCGGAGCTGGTCGGCTTCGCCGGCAGTGAAGCCGGCGGCCACCATGGCCAGTTGCATCACCTGCTCCTGAAAGATCGGCACACCGTGGGTGCGTTCGAGCACGGGCTTGATCTCGGGCCGTGGGTAGTCGATTTCCTCCTGGCGGGCGATCTTGTCGCGGGCTGCAAGGTAGGGGTGAACCATGCCGCCTTGGATGGGGCCGGGGCGCACGATGGCAACTTCCACCACCAGATCGTAATAACGGCGAGGCCGCAGGCGGGGCAGCATGCTCATCTGGGCGCGGGATTCCACCTGGAACACGCCCATCGCGTCGGCTTCGCACAGCATGTCGTAGACGGCGGGTACTTCGCGGGGGATGTCGGGTACGCCGAAGGGCCGGCCCAGCCACTGGCCGATGAGCGCCAGGCTGCGGCGAATGGCCGACAGCATGCCGAGGGCGAGCACGTCCACCTTGAGCAAGCCGAGGGCTTCCAGGTCGTCCTTGTCCCACTGGATGACTGTGCGATCTGCCATCGCGGCGTTTTCGACCGGCACGAGTTCGGCCAGCGGCCCGCGGGAAATCACGAAACCACCCACATGCTGGGAGAGATGCCGGGGAAAGCCGACGAGCTGGTTGGCGAGATCGAGGAGCAGCTGTACCCGCGGGCTGGCGGGGTCGAGCCCGGCTTCGAGGATGCGCTCGGGGGCCACCTGACGGCCGTCCCACCAGGCGAGGCGCCGGGAGAGCTGATCGAGCTGGCCCAGGTCGAAGCCCAGTACCCGCCCCACGTCACGCAGGGCGCTCTTGGGGCGGTAGCGGATCACCGTGGCGGCGAGGGCGGCCCGGTCGCGGCCGTATTTGCGGTAGATGTACTGGATGACCTCCTCGCGCCGATCGTGCTCGAAATCCACGTCGATGTCGGGGGGCTCGTTGCGTTCCCGGGAGATGAAGCGCTCGAAGAGCAACGTTGCCTGGGCAGGATTGACCTCGGTGACGCCGAGGGCGTAGCACACCACCGAGTTGGCCGCCGAGCCGCGGCCCTGGCAAAGGATGCCCTGGCTGCGGGCGAAGCGGACGATGTCTTCGACGGTGAGGAAGAAGGCTTCGTAGCGGAGTTCGGCGATCAGGGCGAGTTCGGCTTCGGCCTGGGCGCGGACCTTGGGCGGAACTTGATCGGCACAGTTGGGCCCCGCCGGGTAGCGACGCGCCAGCCCCTGGCGGACCAGTTCGCGCAGATGGGCGATGGGGGTGGCGCCGGGCGGGACGATCTCCTCGGGGTATTCGTAGCGCAGGGAGGACGGGGAAAAGCTGCACCTGCTGGCAATGACGAGAGTTTCGGCCAGCCATTCGGGGGGATGGCGACGGGCCAGCGTGGCAACGGGCTGGAGCCGCCGCTCGGCGTTGGCGGCGAGGCGGTAGCCGGCTTCCTCGAGGGTGACCCGGTGGCGCAGGGCGGTGAGCACGTCGGCCAGGCGCCGGCGGCTGGCGTCGTGCATCAGCGGGGCGCCGGTGGCGGCGACCGGGATGCCGGCGGTGGCTGCGGCATCGGCGATCCACGCCCTGCGCGCGCGATCATCCGGCCCGAGCAGGAGTGGCGCGGCGAGCCAGGCATCGCCGGGAAAGCACGCCGCCAGCCAGCGGGCGTCGTCGGCGAGGGCCGGGCCGGGCGACGTGTCGTCCGGCGGTACCAGCAGGGCGAGGCAGCCGGGGAGGCCGCTGTTCAGATCGGCACGGGTGAGGTGGTAGCTGCCCTTGTCGGCCGCACGACGGCCGCGGGTGATGAGGCTGGAGAGCCGCCCGTAGGCGGCCCGGTCGGTGGCGAGGAGGACGAGTTCAGGCCCGTCGGCAAGGTGGAGGCTGGTGCCGATGATGAGGTGTAGGGTGCCTTCGGGCAGCGTCTTCCATGCAGACCAGGCGCGCACGATGCCGGCCATGGAGCATTCGTCGGTGATCGCCAGAGCCGCGTAGCCGTGGGCGACAGCCTGCTCGACCAGCTCTTCCGGGTGGGATGCGCCCGTGAGGAAGCTGAAGCACGACCGGGCGTAGAGTTCGGCGAAGGCGATAGGCTGGACGGCTTGCATGGGTTGACTGTATAAATAAACAGTCTTTCATGCAAGCCCTTTCGGGGTGGGGCGCGAGGCGGGGCCGCTTAGTCGGCGGTGTCGAGATAACTGGCGGGGAGGGTGGCTTCGGCGGTGACGAAGAGCTGCCGTTCCTCGAAGCGGACATGATCGTGAAGGGCGACGCCGAAGGGCTTGAGGCTGGCGGTGTCGCCGCTGGCGATGCGGGCGGCGAGATCGCGCAGCAGGCGATGTTCGGCGAGGGTCTGCTCGACGACCGCTGTTTCGCCGGCAGCGACCAGGCGGGGCAGGAGATCGGTCTCTTCGGCCTGGAAGTGGGGCTCCAACTCGCGGGCGAAGAGGTCGGCAGTGCTGCGCATCTGCGTGGCGACGGCGTCGGCGCTGTCGGCTGACGCGATGCGCTTGGCGAGCACCAGGGCGGCGTGGTGTTCGCGGGAGAGCTGGAGGAGGGCGGGGCGTCGCTTCATGGCTGGGCCGGGTGGGCATGCTGCCGGCGGCGGTGGGCCAGCAGGGCCAGCGTGGCAAGGCCAGCGAGGCTGGTGAGGTCAGGGGCGCCGCCTCCACCGCCACCGCTGGATCTGGGCGCGGCATCGAGCACGCTGAGGGTGACGTCCTGGACGCCGGTGCGCCCGGCGCTGTCGGTGATTGCCAGGCGCAGGATGTAGTCGCCGGCAACGGGGGCGGTGAAGGTGGTGCTGGGGGTGTCGGCGCCGAAGCTGCCGGTGGCGGGGCCGGCAAGCTGGCTCCAGTGCCAGCTCACCAGGCTTGCGCCCGGGGCGGCGCTGCTGCTGCCGGAGCCGAGGCTGAGGCTGGTGTTCTTGACCGGCGAATCCGGCAGGCTGATGACCGCGGTGGGATTCACGGCGTTGCCGTCGAGGGCGGCGGCGACGGCGGCTGCGGTGTTGAGCATGCCGCTGCCGCAGGTGGTGGTGGTGCAGTTGCACTGGCCGTCGGTGGTGACGGTGGGGCAGGCGGAGAGGCTGGCGTCGGTGGGGAAAGGATTGGACGTGCGTTTGAGGCGGTGGGCCAGTTCTGCTTCGCCGAGACCCGGGTTGGCGGCCAGCATGAGTGCGGCGGTGCCCGAGACCAGCGGAACGGCAAAGCTGGTGCCGATGGTGACGGCGTTGATGCCGGTGTAACCGTTGGTAGTCGGGCTGGTGGTGCCGAGGTTGATGGTGTTGATGAAGGGGTACAGGCAGGGCTGGCCGGTGCCCACGTTCACGCAGTTGCCGGCGGGGGCGCTGATGCCCACTTCGGGGCCGAAGCTGGAGTAGCCGACCTTGGTGCCCACGTGGCGGATGCCGGCCACGCCGAGCACGCCGGCGCAGTTGGCGGGTTCTTCGACGGCGCCGGTCTCGTTGCCCGCCGCGGCGACGATCAGCACGCCGGCGGCGCGGATCTCGGCGATGGCGTCGGCGTAGGCGGCGCTGCAGCTGCCGCTGCCGGCGAGGCTCAGGTTGATGACCCTGGCGGGGTTGGGGTTGGCGGGCACGCCGGAAACCGACAGGCCGGCGGCCCAGCGCATGCCGGCGATGATGTCCGAGTCGTAGCCGCCGCACTTGCCCAGGGCCCGCACCGGCAGGATGCGGGTGGCGCCGCCGATGCCGGCGATGCCGCGGCTGTTGTTGGTTTCGGCGCCGACGATGCCAGCCACCTGGGTGCCGTGCCACGAGCTGGCGTGGGTGCTGGTGGGGTTGCCGCACAGGGTGCGCAGCGCGGTGTTGGCCAGATCGGCAGACGAGAGGTAATCGCCGGGATCGTTGGCGTCGGCGTCGCGGCCGGTGTCGCTGTCGCCGGAGAGCAGATCGTTGGCGATGAAGTCGTAACCGGGCAGGAGCTTGGCGACGAGGTCTTCGTGGTCGAAACGCACGCCGGTATCCACCACGGCCACCACCACGCTGGTCGAGCCCGGGGTCAGGTTCCAGGCGTTCTGGGCCCCGGTGGCGGCGGGCTGGGTGCTGGTGGCGGCCTGCAGGTACCACTGGTGGGCGAGCAGCGGGTCGTTGGGCGTGGCGCGGATGGTCTTGATGCGGTCGGGCACCGCGTAGGCCACGTCGGATTCCTGGGCCAGCCGGGCAGCGAGGGCTTCGGAGCTGATGCCGCTGGCGCGCATCACCTGGGTGTCGGGCGTGGGCTGGTTGATCAGCTGGGCGGCGATGCCGATCCGCTGGCCGAGGGTCTGGACGCGTCCGGCGGCCTGGATCTGCTTGAGGGGCGAGGCGCTCTTCAGCTTGACGATCACGCGGGCTTCGGGCGTTTCGGCTGCCTTGGCCGGCACGGCGTTCAGGGCGGCGAGGGCGAGGAGGGCTGCGCCCAGGGGGAGCGTGGCTTTCATCGGGAATCCTTTATCCGGTCGGGTTCCAGGTAGCGGACGCCGGGGTGCGCCCGAAGGGCCGCGATGGCCTTTTCGCAGGCAGGGTCGGCGGGCGGGCAGTCAAGCCGGTAGGCCGCGCTGCGGGGCGAGATCGCGGCCACGAAGCTCACCGCTACCTGGCTGGTGTGCGCGAGGCTTGCCAGGGTGGCGGGGGCGGCGGTGGCGGTGGTTTCAGCGAAACCGATGATCACCTGACGCGGGCCCGCGGTGCCAGGAATCGGCCCGGCGCAGGCCGCGGTGGCAGCGCACAGGGTCATCCACAGAAGACGCCTGATGGCAGGCCTCACCGGCTTGGCCCCCGGGCGGGATCAGCGACGGGGCGGGCCGGGGCGGCGCTTGGCCGGTTCGGCGGCGGCGACGGGCTTGCTGTATTGCTTGAACACGCGCTTGGCGTCCTGCTCGGCGCGCAGCTGGGTGCAGATGGAGGGATCGTCGTCATGCCCGCTGAAATAGCCGTCGGCCTGGGCGCGCATGACCAGCTTGATGGCTGCGTCTTCGCTGAGGCCGAAGCGTTCAAAGATGAGGGTGGTGACTTCGTCCAGGTGTTCTTCGTACGTCATTGTCGATCCGGGGTGGATTTGCGCCGTGCGCGAAGTCGCAAGGATAATGGCTTTTCCATCCTTCTTCCTGTCCGGCTTTGTTCCGCGAGGTTTTTCCCATGAGCACGTCGCCCGTTCTTTCCGCCCTTTACCGCTATCCCGTCAAGTCGATGCGGGGGCAGCGGCTCGATGCCAGTCTGGTCGGGCCGCAGGGCCTGCCTTTCGATCGGAGCTGGATGGTCGCCGATCCGAACGGGAAGTTCGTGACCGGTCGCACCTATCCGCAACTGGTGCTGGTGGGGGCTGTGCCGTCGGACGACGGCGTGATGCTCTCGGCGCCCGGCCGGGCCGATCTGTTCGTGCCCAACGGCGCGTTTGACACGCCGATCGAGAGCACGGTGTGGGGTGACCAGTTTCAGGCCTGGCAGGGTGCTGCCGAGGCGGACGCGTGGCTGTCGGCGTTCGTCGGCACGCCGCTGCGTTTTTTGTGGACGGGTGTGGAGACAGCCCGTCGGGTGAAGGTGGCCCCCGCCGTGCCGCTGTCGTTTGCCGATGGTTACCCGCTGCTCCTGATCGGCGAGTCGTCCCTTGATGATCTGTCGGCCCGCATCGGAAAACCGGTGTCCATGTCGAGGTTCCGTCCCAACCTGGTGGTGGCCGGTGCTGAGGCTTTTGCCGAGGACGGGTGGAAGCGCATCCGCATCGGTGATGTGGTGTTCCGGATCGAGAAGCCCTGCGAGCGTTGTGTGTTCACCACGGTGGACCCGGAGACCGGCAGCAAGAGTCTGAATCAGGAGCCGCTACGCACCCTGGCCACCTACCGCAGGACGCCGGCGGGGGTGATTTTCGGCCAGAACGTGATCGCAGAAGATAAGGGCGAATTGGTGCCCGGAATGTCTATAAGCGTTCTCGAATAAAGCACAGAATGCCGTTGTGGCGGTGCAACAAATTGCTCAAAAGTGGCGCTGATACTTGATCTTCGTCAATAGACCGTGAGTTTTGGGTTTTGAAAGTTATTGCCTAAAAAATGTAAGCAGATAATTCGCCGGGTTCGTTGCTTAAGGAGTCGACGTGTTCGGCAAGCTCAAGAAAAAACTATGGAGTGCGGCGGTGTTGCTCGCTTTTCTCGCAGCACCGGCCGCCTTCGCCGAAGATTCCCCCCCGACACCCGAAGAGCTGGTCAAGATCCGTGCCGCCAATGACGCGTGCCTGACCTGCCACTCCGAAGCGGGGCTCAAGAAGCCGCCCAAGGAAGGGCTGGATCTCAAGAAGCTCCGCAACCATTTGGTCGACCTGGGTACCTACACCACATCCGACCACGGCCAGATGGCCTGTTCCAAGTGTCACGGCGACGGCTACGACGAGCATCCCCACGCCCCCAAGGCCAAGGAAGATCTCGCCGAGTGCCAGGACTGCCATGCCCGCAAGGCCATGCGCATCGAGCGCCAGTTCGACAAGTCGGTGCACGCCGAGAACCTCAGCGACAGGTTTACCTGCGCCACCTGTCACGACCCCCACGTGATGACCCTGGCGGCCAATCTGCGCGACCCCCACAAGATCGTCGCCCAGGACAACAAGATCTGCCTCGACTGCCACGACTCCGACATCGCCTTCGCCAAGATGGCGCCGGAAAAGAAGAAGCGTCCGGCCATCGACGACATCCACAGCTGGCTGCCCAACACCCGCCTGCACTGGAAGGCCGTGCGCTGCATTGAATGCCACACGCCCACCGAGGACAAGCTGTCCCTGTCCCACGAGATCCAGAACAAGGACAAGGCCGAGAAGAAGTGCGCCACCTGCCACAGCGCCAACAGTTCGCTCAATGCGCGGCTCTACCGGCACCTGGCGAAGGAGGAACAGCACAAGTACGGCTTCCTCAACAGCGTGATCCTGAGCAATTCCTACGTGGTGGGCGCAACCCGCAATCCCACCCTCGACATGATCCTGATCGGCCTGTTTGCGGCCACGGTGGTGGGCGTGATCGGTCACGGCATCGTGCGCGCCCTGATGAACAGCCTGCGCCGGAGGAAGAACCATGACTAATCGCGTTTTCATGCTGCCCCTGTGGATCCGGTTGTGGCACTGGAGCAATGCGCTGGCGATCATCGTGCTGTCGATCACCGGCATCAGCCTGCACTTCTCCGATCCCAACCTGCCGCTGGTGGAGTTCTCGCTGGCCGCGCGCATCCACAACGTGGCCGGCGTGTGCCTGGCGGTGCTTTGGGTGGTGTTCGTGATCGGCAACATCGTCACCGGCAACTGGTGGCAGTACATCCCCAAGCCCCCCGGCATCATCGGGCGCTGCATCACCCAGATGAAGTACTACGGCGGCGGCATCTTCAAGGGCGAGCCGGAGCCTTTCCCGCCCACGCCGGAGGTCAATTTCAACGCGCTTCAGGCGATCACCTACTGGTCGATCATGTATCTGGTGCTGCCGATGGTGATCGCGACGGGGCTGGTGTTCCTGTATCCCCAGTTTGCGCCCGACACCCTCTTCGGTCTCGATGGCCTGCTCCCCATTGCCTTGCTGCATTACCTCGGGGCGGCGGTCATCCTGCTTTTCATGGTGAGCCACATCTACCTGGGCACCATGGGCCCGAAGGTGTCCAGCCTGTTCAAGATGATGATCACGGGCTGGTACGAGCATTGAGCTTCCCGAACAAACCAACAAGTCATCCTCAAGGAGAAACCAAGATGAAGTTCCGCACCTTTGCCGCCTCGCTCTCCGGCCTCTGCGCGGCAGGCCTGTTCCTGTCCGCCGATGCCCTCGCATTCGATGCCGATACCGCCCAGGCGCTGGCCAAGAAAGAAGGCTGTACCAAGTGCCACGCCGTCGACAAGAAGAAGGAAGCCAAGTCCCTCACCGAGATTTCCAAGTCGCTGAAGGGCAAGTCCGACGCCGAAGCCAAGCTGCTCCATCACCTCACCTCGGCTGAGATGGTCAAGTTCGAGGACGGCAAGGAGGAAGAGCACAAGGTCCTCAAGACCAAGGACAAGGCCGAAATCAAGAATCTGACCGACTGGATCCTGTCCCTCGGCAAGTAGTGTTACGGAAGGGCGTGCTTGCTCGCGCCCTTTCACGCAACAGCAGTATCAGGGAGATCAAAAATGAAGTTCTTGCGACAGTTGTTTGCCTCGTGCGTACTGCTCGGGGCGCTGGCCGGAGCCACGGGTGCCGTGGCGGCCGATGCTGCACCGGCAGCAACCAAGGCTCCGGCCAAGGATCTGGTTCTGAAGGGCGACGCCAAGTGCACGTCGTGCCACGATGAATCGGACGAACCGAAGCTCCTGCATATCGGCAAGACCAAGCACGGCACCGTTGCCGACGGGCGCGCGCCGAGCTGCACCAACTGTCACGGCGAGAGCGATCTCCACACCAACAATCCGGCCAAGCTGAAGGAGCGTCCGCCCACCGACCGCAGCTTTGCCAAGAGCAGCAAGACGCCGGTGGCGGCCCGCAACGAATCCTGCATCTCCTGTCACCGCAAGGATTCCAAGCGCTCCCACTGGGAAGGCAGCGCCCACGAGCGCGCCGACGTGGCCTGTACCTCCTGCCACCAGCTTCACACCGCCAAGGACAAGGTGGCCGACAAGCGCACCCAGCCCGAGGTGTGCTTCACTTGCCACAAGGAGCAGCGCGTCCAGGTCAGCAAGCCGTCGCACCACCCGGTGCTCGAAGGCAAGGTGGCGTGTTCCGACTGCCACAATGCCCACGGCTCCGTCGGGCCCAAGCTCGTCAAGCGCGATAGCGTCGTCGACACCTGCTACACCTGCCACATGGAAAAGCGCGGCCCCTTCGTGCATAGCCACGAGCCCGTGAATGAGGATTGCGGCAACTGCCACAACCCCCACGGCACCGTTGCCGAGAGCATGCTGAAGGCGCGTCCGCCTTTCCTGTGCCACCAGTGCCATACCCCGCACGGTGGCCAGCTTGCCCAGTTGCGCGGCCAGTTGCCGCTCCAGCCGACCGCCACGTCCAGCGGCAAGTCCGGCATCAACTACACGCAGGCGCGCGGTTGCCTGAACTGCCATACCCAGATCCATGGCAGCAACAACCCCAGCGCAACCAATCCGACTCCGCAGTTCAACCTGCGCTGAGATCACGGTGGAGAACATCATGAGAACCGCGAATACACATCCGGGTTTCAGCCTCAAGATCGTTGCGCTGGCCCTGCTTGCCGCCTTTGGCAGTGTCGCCCATGCCGCGGACGACGAGATCGCCGCCCTGATCCGGCCCGACAGCAGCGTCTCGGTCGGCGCCGCCGGCCTGACTGGCACCAACGGCGAACGCAGCTGGTTCGGCCAGTACTCCGGCCTGCGCCGTGACGACACCTACCTGCTGCTCGACATCGACGTCATCAAACGCGACGCCGCCACCGGCACCTGGACCACCTTCCAGGGCCGTGACCTGGGCCTCGACACCCGTGAGATCCGCTTTGGCCAGCAGAAGCAGGGCGACTGGAAGTACAGCTTCGACTACAACGAGATGGTCCGCCACGACCCGCGCACCATCAATACCGGAGTGACCGGCACCGGCAGCAACGCGCTGTCGGTGACCCGGCTGGCGACGCCGGGCTCGGGCGACGACCTCAACCTCGACCTGAAGCGCAAGATCTTCACGGTGGGCGTCGAGAAGTGGCTCAGCAACTCGTTGCAGTTCGAGGCCAGCTTCCGCAACGAGGACAAGAACGGCGCTCGCCTGTTCGGCAACGGTTTCCAGTGCACCTCGGGCGCTGCACCATCGCCGACATGCCCGGCCTCCGGCACCCAGTGGGCGCTGCTGATGCTGCCCGAGCCGATCAACTCGACCACGCAGCAGTTCGAGGCACGCCTCAACTTCTCCACCGAGAAACTGTTCCTGTCGGGCGGCTACTACGGCTCGTTCTACAACAACCAGTTCACCTCGATGGGTGCAACCGTCGATGGCAACTTGGGCAACCCGGTGGGCAATCCGATGTCACCGGCGCTCACGCCCCAGCTGCGCAGCATCCTGCAGCTGCCGATGGCGCTGCCGCCTGACAACCAGGCGCACCAGATCTTCCTGAGCGGCAACTACGCCTTCACGCCGACGACCAAGGCCAACTTCAAGTACGCCTTCACTCACGCAACCCAGACCGACAGCTTTGCCGCCTTCACCGGCGCGCCCGCCGGTCGCAGCAACCTGGGTGGCGAGGTCGACTCCGTGCTCTACCAGGCCGGCATCACCTCACGGCCGATCCCGAAGCTGTCGCTGCTGGCCAACGTGCGCTACGAAGACCGCAACGACAAGACGCCCATCGCGTACTACAACCTCGAAGGCACCAAGGCCTTCACCAATGGCAACTACTCGCCCAAGCGTCTGGTGGGCAAGGCCGAGGCCAGCTACCAGCTGCCGGCGGGCTTCCGTGGCACCGTGGGCGCCGATTACGAGTCCATCGACCGCGGCATGTTCGTGCCGACGAATTCGGTTGCCGGCCTCAGCGGCCTGCGTCAGAAGACCGAGGAAGCAGGCTATCGCCTCGAGCTGCGCCGCGCGATGACCGAGACCCTGAGCGGTGCCGTGGCCTATCAGAACAGCGACCGCTCCGGCGGGACCTGGCTCAAGCCCAACACCGGTCTGGGCGTCACACCCACCGCCGATGGTGCGATCTACAGCCGCACGGCGATCTTCCCGATGTCGATGGTCGACCGCAACCGCGAGAAGATCAGGGCGTCGGCCGACTGGTCGGCCACCGAGCGACTCACGTTGCAGTTCATGGCAGAATGGGGTGAGGACAAGTTCTCGGCGCCGACGACCAAGGGCCTGCGCGCGAGCTACATGGGCTTCTACGGCATCGACGCCGTGTATGCGCTCAGCGACGACTGGCGGCTTACCGGCTTCTGGTCCCGCGGCGACCAGACCACGCACATCGACCACTCCACCGGCTACATGGCGGCGCTGCGCAACCGTACCGAGACCTTCGGCCTCGGCATCAACGGCAAGCCCACCGGACGTCTGACCGTAGGCGGCGATCTGCTCCTGAGCGCCGACAAGGACAAGTACCAGCAGGATCTCGACGCCAGCGCCTCGGCTGCCAACGTGACGCTGCTCGCCACCTCCGGCGGCTTGCCCGATGTGACTTTCCGCCAATTCACGGCACGGATGTTCGGCAAGTATGCAATCGAGAAAAACTCGGCCGTGCGCGTGGATTTCATCCACCAGCGCACCAAGCTCAACGAATGGACCTGGGGCTACAACGGCACGCCCTTCGTGTATTCCGACAACACGACCGTCTATCTCAATCCGAAGCAGAGCGTGAGCTATCTCGGCGCGACCTACATCGTCGCCTTGCCGTAACTGCTCAGGCTGTCCCAGACGAAGAAACGCCCCCGAAAAGGGGGCGTTTCTTTTTTGAGGTGGGTGGCGGCGCGGGGCAGCCACCGTAAAGCCGCCGCTGATCAGCGGGCGATCGGCTTGTAGCGGATACGCTTGGGCTTGGCGCCTTCTTCGCCCAGACGCTTGCGCTTGTCTTCTTCGTATTCCTGGTAGTTGCCGGCGAAGAAGGTCCACTGGGAATCGCCTTCGGCGGCCAGGATGTGGGTACAGATCCGGTCGAGGAACCAGCGGTCGTGGGAGATGATCAGCGCGCAGCCGGCGAATTCTAGCAGCGCGTCTTCCAGGGCGCGGAGGGTTTCCACGTCCAAGTCGTTCGACGGTTCATCAAGGAGCAGCACGTTGCCGCCGGTCATCAGGGTCTTGGCCAGGTGCAGTCGGCCGCGCTCGCCACCCGAGAGGTTGCCGACGAGCTTCTGCTGGTCGCCGCCCTTGAAATTGAAGCGGCCGATGTAGGCCCGGCTGGGCATCTCGAACTTGCCGATGGTGAGGATGTCGGCGCCGCCGGCGAGCTCGTCGAACACCGTCTTGGTGCCGTCGAGGCAGTCGCGGGATTGATCGACGTAGGCGATCTTGACCGTGGGTCCGATCACCACTTCGCCGGTGTCGGGCTTGTCCTGGCCGGTGATCATCTTGAACAGGGTCGACTTACCGGCGCCGTTGGGGCCGATGATGCCGACGATGGCGCCCGGCGGAATGCTGAAGTTCACCTTGTCCATCAGCAGCTTGTCGCCAAAACCCTTGGAGACGTCGGTGAATTCGATGACCTTGTCGCCCAGACGCTCGCCCACCGGAATGAAGATTTCCTGGGTTTCGTTGCGCTTCTGGTATTCGACGCTGGACATTTCCTCGTAGCGGGCCAGACGGGCCTTGCTCTTGGCCTGGCGCGCCTTGGGGTTGGAACGCACCCATTCGAGTTCCTGCTTCATGGCCTTCATGCGGGCGCCTTCCTGCTTGGCTTCCTGCTCCAGGCGCTGCTCCTTCTGCTCCAGCCAGCTGGAGTAGTTGCCCTTCCAGGGGATGCCGTGGCCGCGGTCGAGTTCGAGAATCCACTCGGCGGCGTTGTCGAGGAAGTAGCGGTCGTGGGTGACAGCCACCACGGTGCCCGGGAAGCGGCACAGGAACTGTTCGAGCCACTCGACGGATTCGGCGTCGAGGTGGTTGGTGGGTTCGTCCAGCAGCAGCATGTCGGGGCGCGACAGCAGCAGCTTGCACAGGGCCACGCGGCGCTTCTCACCGCCGGAGAGAGGGCCGATCTTCGCGTCCCAGGGCGGCAGGCGCAGGGCGTCGGCGGCAATCTCGAGTTGGGTTTCCACGTCGGCGCCACTGGTGGCGATGATGTTTTCGTACTTCGCCTGGAGCTCGGCCAGCTTGTCGAAATCCGCGTCGGGCTCGGCGTAGGCGGCGTAGACCTCTTCGAGCTTCTGCTTGGCTTCCATCACCTCACCGAGGCCGGACTCGACCTCTTCACGGACGGTCTTGTCCGGATCGAGCTGGGGCTCCTGGGGCAGGTAGCCGATGGACATGTTGGGCTGCCACTGGACTTCGCCGTCGTATTCCTTCTCGACACCGGCCATGATCTTGAGCACGGTGGATTTGCCCGCGCCGTTCAGGCCGAGCAGGCCGATCTTGGCGCCGGGGAAGAACGACAGGGAAATGTCCTTGATGATCTGCCGCTTGGGCGGGACGATCTTGCTGACGCGCAGCATGGACATGACGTATTGAGCCAAGGTGTGTGCCTTTCTGATTGATTGGGGTGGATTCGGGGAAGGCCCGCCGTCGTTTCGCTCAAGGCGGAAGCGCGGGGCGATCCGGTGAAAATCTCGCGGTGGCGGCATTATCCCAACACTTGCGCCGCGCGTCATCGAAGCCGATCAACACGGAGCCGGTTGATCCGCTGATCGGGGCTGGTGCGGGGAGGGTGTCGCGCGGCAGGGCAACGGCCTTGGGGCATGCCAGCGGGCGGCGACAGTAGCACATCGGGCGATGGCGTGCGTGCTGCGGGCTCGCCGGGTGGGAATCGAGCCCGAACCGCCAGGCATCGCCGTCACTAGCCGCGATGCCTGGCGGGAGGAGGTTCAGCGCCGGATGATCCGGCCGTCGTGCACGCTGACCTTGTCGCCGGGGCCGTAGTTGGGGCGGTCCTTGACCCGCACTTCGCGGTCGACACCATCTGCGAAGCGGACGGAGACATCCCAGTAATGATCGGCAAGGGCCCGGGAGCCAAGGGCGCTGCCGGCCATCGAGCCGCCGATGCTGGCCGCCAGGGACGCGGCCGTGCGGCCCGAGCCAGCGCCAATCTTGCTGCCGAGCATGGAGCCGATCACCGCGCCGCCAATGGCGCCAACGACGCGGCCGGTGGTGCTGCCCACCTCGGATTCGGCAATGCTCATCACCACGCCGTTGCCGGACGGGGCCGGCGCAGTGGCGGCCTGCTCACCGGTGGTGGCGCAGGCGGTGAGCGAAAGGGCAAGGAAGGCCGCCGAGACGCGTGCGCCAAGGCGGCGCGAAAGCTTGGACGAGATCGGCATGACTTATTCCGGCGTGGCGTTGAGGTAGTACATGGCCGCCAGCAGGGGGCTGGGCTGGCCGAAGCCGCCAAACCAGCGGTCGTAGATCTCGCCGATGCCAGGGGAGCGGTAGAGGGCCGAAAGCGAGCGGTTGACGGCGAGGCGGAAGCTCGGGTCGTGGCGCATCATCAGCGCGTAGGGTTCCATGGAGGCGTCTTCGTCCACCAGCGAAAGGGCGCTCAGATCCCTGGCCTTGCGGGCGACGCCGATGAGGATCAGGCGGTCGTTGGCGTAGGCGTCGAAATGGCCGGCCTCAACAGCGGCCAGACCTTCGAGTTCGTTCTTGACGGTGACCACGGTGGCGGTGATGGCGCGCTGGGCGAAGGCCTGGCGGAGGGCGGCCTCGGTGGTGGTGCCCGCGGTGACGGCCACCGTGCCGTTGGCCAGGTCGGCGATGCGGCGTACGTTGCGGTCGTTGCGGACCAGCAGGCCGGTGCCATCCACGAAGATCAGGTTGGAGAAATCAACGGACGCCTGGCGGGACAGGGTGGCGCTGGTGGTGCCGCACTCGAGATCGACCTTGCCGCTGGTCACCTGATCGATGCGGTCGGCGGAGGTGACGGGCACCCACTTCACCTGCAGCCTGGGCAGCTGGAGGGTTTCCTTGATGCTGTCGGCGACGCCCAGGCACAGGTCGACCGAGTAGCCGTCGGGCCGGCCTTCCGCATTGACGAAGGAGAAGGGGGCGGATTCGGCCCGGTGACCGAGGGCGATCACGCCGGTGTCGCGGATTTTCTTGAGGGTGCCGGTGAGTTCGGGGCTTTGCGCCGAGGCGCCGGGGGCGATGCCGGAGAGGAACAGGCCGCCGATCAGGGCAAGGGTGGGGGCAAGACGGAAACAGGAGGCAGCGCGACGCATGGGGGAAGTCTCCACAGGACGAGTAGGGGCACTGGCATTCTATCGTCAAATGGGACTGTCATAGTCGTCCGGGCTGGACGTCTGGCGGGGGCGTGCCGCTGATCAGTGGGCCGAACTGAGGCTGAGGAAGATGCGGTCCTGCTCTTCCGGCGAGAGGAAGTAGGGGTAGAGCGTGCGCACACCGGGGTCGCCGGTGCCGCCGTACAGGGCGATCTGCTCGTCCATGTGGGCGAGCTCCAGATGGAGCAGCACAGCCGGGGCGTTGACCCGCGGGCAGATGCGTTCCTCGCCGATGTAGCTGAAGCCGATCATGCGCTGGTAAAACCCGGCGTGGCGGGGATGGACTTCGATGACCACGTCGGTGACGCCGTGGATCAGGCGGCCGTGGATGTAGACCAGATGGAGCAGGGCGCCCAGCACTTCCTTGGCGTTGTGACGGGTGTCCATCGCCAGGCGGGTGAGCTCGCACAGGCGGGCGCCGCGGCTGCGCAGGCGATCGAGTTCTTCGGGGTAGAGCGCGTCGGCGAGGATGCCGTCGCGGCCATCGAGGCCCAGGGTGACGGTGCCGAAGATCTCGTGTTCGTCGGATGCCACCAGGGTGATGCGGTCGGGTCGGGTGGCGTGGAGGTCGGTGTCGACGGGCGCGAGGCCGCGCCATTCGTACATGCGTTCGATCAGCAGGCGTACCGCGTGATCGTGCCGATGCGGGTCCGCGCACTCGACCGTGTAGGTGGTCGTCCGGTTGGTACCGAACTCGGGAAATTCGAGTTCCTCCGGACGAAAAGGGGACGCGCGGACGCTGGTGTTCATCGGATGCATGATGCCTTCCACATCCGTGAAACCATGTGCGAAATATCTCACACGAATTTTAAAGTATGACAACTACCCGCTTAATGTGCACGCACCGAGGAACTAGTTCTCGGCGCAGTCATGCGACGAACTGCAGCTGGGCGAGTCGGGCGTATAGCCCATCCTGGGCGACGAGCTCGGCGTGGCTGCCTTGCTGGACGATGCGCCCTCCGTCGAGCACGATGATCCGGTCGGCCTTCTGGACGGTGGCCAGCCGGTGGGCGATGACGAGCGTGGTGCGGCGGCGCATCAGGCCGTCGAGGGCGGTCTGGACCATGCGCTCGCTTTCGGCGTCGAGGGCCGAAGTGGCTTCGTCGAGGAGCAGCACCGGCCGATCGGCGAGGATCGCCCGGGCGATGGCGATGCGCTGGCGCTGGCCGCCAGAAAGGCGCACGCCGCGTTCTCCCAGATCGGTGTCGTAGCCTTCGGGCAGGCGGGTGATGAACTCGTCGGCGAAGGCCGCGGCGCAGGCGGCGCGCACCTCGTCGAGGCTGGCGTCGGGGCGCGCGTAGCGCACGTTGTCGGCCACGCTGGTGGCGAAGATCACCGCATCCTGGGGCACCAGCGCGATGCGTTGGCGGATGGCGAGCGGGTCGGCAGCGGTGAGATCGACACCGTCCAGCACTACCCGGCCGGCCTGGGGATCGTAGAAGCGCAGCAGCAGCTGGAAAACCGTGCTCTTGCCGGAGCCGGACGGGCCGACGAGGGCGACCGTCTCGCCCGGTGCGATGGTGAGGGTGAAGTCGTCCAGCGCCGGGGTGTCGGGCCGGCTGGGGTAGAAGAAGCGGACGTGCTCGAAGGCCAGATCGCCCCGGGATGGCTCGGGCAGGGGCTGGGGCCGGGCCGGGGCGAGGATGGCCGGCGTGGCGCCCAGGATGTCCATCAGCCGCTCGGTGGCGCCGGAGGCCCGCTGCAGGTCGCCCCACACCTCCGACAGCGCGCCGACGCTGCCGGCCACCAGCGCCGCATAGAACACGAAGGCCGACAGCTCGCCCGCCGAGAGCCGGCCCGCAAGCACGTCGTGGCCGCCTACCCACAGGATGAAGGCCACCGCGCCGAACACCAGCAACATCACCGCGGCCACCAGCCGGGCCCGGTTGGCGACGCGGTCGCGGGCGGTGTCGAAGCTGGATTCCACCAGCCGGCCAAAGTCGCGGCGGTCGGCGTCCTCGTGGCCATAGGCCTGGACGATGCGGATCTCGTGGATGGTTTCGTCGATGCGGTTGCCCAGCTCGGCCACGCGATCCTGGCTCTCGCGGGCCAGGCTGCGCACCCGCCGGCCGTACAGGATGATCGGCACCACCACCAGCGGCACTCCGCCCACGGTGAGCAAACTGAGTTTGAGGCTGGTGGTGAACAGCATCACCAGCCCGCCGATGAGCAGCAGCGCGTTGCGTAGCGCAATGGAGAGGCTGGAGCCGATGACGTTTTCGAGCTGGGTAGTGTCGGCGGTGAGACGCGAGATCACCTCGCCGGTGCGCCCGGCCTCGAACCACGCCGGTGGCAGGGTGAGCAGATGATCGAAGATCCGCCGGCGGATGTCGGCCGTGACCCGCTCGCCCAGCCACGACACGTTGTAGAAGCGCAGGTAGGTGGCGCCAGCGAGGAGCACGATCAGTCCACCCATGGTGGCGAGGGTGCGGTCGAGCCAGGCTGGGTCGCCCGCCGAGAAGCCCTTGTCGATCACCGCCCGCAGGCCCTGGCCGACGGCCAGCATGGTGCCGGCGGCGATCACCAGGGCGATGGCGGCGATGAAGACACGACGACGGTAGGGGGAGAGCAGCTGGACGAGGATGCGGAACATGAAGGAGGCGGCGAAACGAACGGTGATGCGCAGTATGACGGAGGGACGGTAAGCTATGGCGCTCGTCTTCCGGAATCCTCAATCCATGCTGTCTTCTTCACCGCTTACCGCCGGGGTCACGCTCCTGATCGCCTTGTTGATGTTTGGCACCTGCTTTGCCGTGGGCAAGGGGCGTCACCGCTACGGCGTGGCCGCGCCGGCCGTCACCGGCCATCCGGTGTTCGAGCGCCTTTACCGGGTGCAGATGAACACCCTCGAATGGGCCGCGATGACCTTGCCCTGCCTGTGGATCTGCGCCGCCTACGTGAGCGACGCTACCTCGGCGGCGCTGGGGGGCGTGTGGCTCGTGGGCCGGGTGTGGTACGCCGTAGGCTACGCGAAGGCGCCCGGGCTGCGGGCGAAAGGCTTTACCGTGGCGGCGCTGGCCTTCGGGGGGCTGGGGCTCCTCGCCGCTGGCGGGGTGATCGCGCAACTGATGGGGGCCAAATGATGAAGCGGACTTACGTGATGCTGGCCGCTACGCTGGCTGCTTCCGGCGCGCTGGCCGCGCCACCCCTGCCGGCACTGCGGGCGGACGGATCGGCGGTGACCGTCTCGGGCATCTCGTCCGGCGGCTACATGGCGGGGCAGTTTCAGGTGGCGTATTCGAAGCTCGTGCGGGGTGTCGGCATCCTCGCCGCCGGGCCGTACGACTGCGCCGACGGCAGCGTCATCCGGGCCTTGACGGCCTGCATGGCGCCCACCCGCTGGACGCCGCCGCCCAAGCCCGCCGACATCAAGCCGCGGATCGAATCCCGTGCACGGCTCGATCTCATCGATCCGCCCTCGGCGCTGGCTGACGACAAGGTGTGGGTGCTCACCGGCAGTGCCGACCACACCGTCGAGCGCCCGGTGGTCGATGCGCTGATGGGCTTCTACCAGCAGTGGGTGCCGGCCGCCTCCACGCGGCTGGTGACGCTGCCCGGTGCGGGGCACGCGATGATCTCGGTGGCCGATGGCAAGGCCAACGCCTGCGATACCTCCGAACCACCCTTCATCAACCGCTGTGGCGATTTTGATGCGCCCGGCGAGCTCCTTGGTTTCCTGCTCGGCGGGCTCAACCCGAAGGTGGTGCCGGAGCCCGGCAACCTCGTCAGCTTTGACCAGCGGCCCTTCATCGGCGGCGCACCCATCGATATCAGCATGGCGGACGAGGGCTTCGCGTATGTGCCGGCCGCCTGCCGCGCGGGCGGCTGCCGGGTGCATGTGGCGTTTCATGGCTGCCGGCAGGGCGTGGATGCGCTGGGCCGGCGCTTTGCCGAAGGGGCCGGCTACAACGCCTGGGCCGAATCGAACCGGCTGGTGATCCTCTATCCGCAGGTGGTGGCCCGGAGCGGCTGGGCGTCGGGATCAATGCGCTGGGTGTACAACCCGAAGGGCTGCTGGGACTGGTGGGGCTACAGCGCGGTGGATTACGCCACCCGCAACGGGCCGCAGATGGTGGCGGTGCGCAAGATGATTTCCAGGCTGGCCGACGCGCCAGCCCGGTGAACGAAAAAATCCGGCCAAGGCCGGATTTTTTGTGGGCGGGCCGGAAGGCTCACTTCTCGACGAAGGCCCGTTCGATGACGTAGTCGGCCGGCGCGCCGATGTGCGGCGAGATCTTGAAGCCGCGGGCGTCGAGCATCTTGCAGCAGTCGTCGAGCATGGCCGGGCTGCCGCAGATCATGGCGCGGTCGAGGGCCGGATCGATGGGGGGAAGGCCGGTGTCTTCGAACAGCTTGCCGGTTTCGATGACCTCGGTGACGCGGCCCTGGTTGCGGAACTCCTCGCGGGTCACGGTGGGGTAATACACCAGCTTCTCCCGCACGGCGTCGCCGAAGAACTCGTTCTTGGGCAGCTCCTGCTCGATGAACTCGCTGTAGGCAAGCTCCGACACATAGCGCACGCCATGCAGCAGCACGACCTTCTCGAAGCGCTCGTAGGTTTCCGGGTCCTGGATCACGCTCATGAACGGGGCGAGGCCGGTGCCGGTGGAGAACAGGTACAGGTTGCGGCCGGGCAGCAGATCGTGGAGCACCAGGGTGCCGGTGGGCTTCTTGCTCACCACGATCGGATCGCCCGGCTGCAGGTGCTGCAGGCGCGAGGTGAGCGGGCCGTTGGGCACCTTAATGCTGAAGAACTCCAGGTGCTCTTCGTAGTTGGGGCTGGCGATGCTGTAGGCGCGGGTGAGGGGGCGGCCGTCCACTTCCAGGCCGATCATCACGAACTGGCCGTTCTCGAAGCGCAGGCCAGTGTCGCGGGTGACCTTGAAGCTGAACAGGGATTCGTTCCAGTGACGGACTTCGAGGACGGTTTGGGTGCTCAGCTTGCTCATGATTGCGCCTGAAACGGATGTTGTGATGCAGCAATTTTAGTGAGTGGCACAAATCTGTAAAATGGTTTGTATTGATATATTTATTCGATTTTATAGATATATGAAGTACACCCTTCGCCAACTGGAAATCTTCGTGGCCGTCGCCCGGCACCAGAGCGTCTCTCGCGCCGCGGACGAGCTCGCCCTGTCCCAGTCGGCCACCAGCACGGCCCTGGGCGAGCTGGAACGCCAGTTCGACACCCAGCTCTTCGACCGCATCGGCAAGGCCCTGCGTCTCAACGAACTGGGCAAGACGCTGCTGCCCCACGCGGCGCAGCTCATCGGCCACGCCGAGGAGATCGAGACCCTGCTGGCCCGCAAGATGGATTTCGGGCCGATCCAGATCGGTGCCACGCTCACCATCGGCAACTACCTCGCCACCCTGATCGCCGCGGATTTCCTGCGCCGGCACCCGAGCGCGCGGGTGAAACTGTCGGTGCACAACTCCGCGACGATCATTCATCAGGTGGCCCACTACGAGCTCGACCTGGGGCTGATCGAGGGTAGCTGCCGACACCCTGATCTGATCGTCGAGCCTTGGGTGGACGACGAGCTGGTGGTGTTCTGCGCGCCGGGCCATCCCCTGGCCCGGGCCGGGAAGGTGGGCGTGGATGAACTGCTGACCCAGGACCTGATCCTGCGCGAGGTGGGCTCGGGCACCCGGGAGACTTTCGACCAGGCCCTGCGGCATGTGGGCGGGCCGCTCAAGGTGCGGCTGGAGCTGGAGCACACCGAGGCCATCAAGCGGGCGGTGGAGAGCGGCCTGGGCATTGGCTGCATCTCGCGGCTGGCGCTGCGGGAGGCTTTCCGGCGGGGCAGCCTGGTGCCACTGGCAACCCCGGAGCTGGATCTGCGCCGGCAGTTCCAGTTCGTAATTCATCAGCGCAAGTATGTGACGGCCGGGATGAGCGAGTTCATCGCCCTGTGCCGTCAGATGACCGCCGGCGTCACCCGCAGCGACCTGATCCAGCTCCCCTTCATCCCCTGAATAACCCACAACAGGCGTGGGCAAGGCTGTGGACAAACTGTGGGGGCCGCTGTCATCTGCCGGACACAAAAGGGTTTTTTACGCTTGCTTAAAAATAGGTCAATTCTGTTCAAACCGAATTTTAGATAGTTTCAATCTATTCACAAAAATCCGGGGACAAGCTGTGGATAAGCTGTGCGGCAGTGCAGCAAGTCGATGATCGGAAAGGATAATGGGTCGCTGCCTCAATTTGGTGCAGGGTGTTTTGAGGTCGATTTAGTGGGTAGTTTTCCCCAGCGGAGGTGGGCAAGGGTGTGGACAAACTGTGGGGGCAGGTGGCAACACCTTCTGCCGAAAGGGAATTGTGCCATTGCCTAAATTTTAGGCAGCCTTCGTCGGGCCGGGTGTGGCGGTGGCGGGTAGAATCGGCGCCTTCCGTCAATCTGCATGAAGCGCCCCGATGAATTCCGCCGTCCGCTACACGATCCAGGCTGTCCAGCCGGCTGCCCATCTGTTCGAAGTCACGCTGCACCTCGACGCGCCGGATCCGGCCGGGCAGGTGTTCAGCCTGCCGGCGTGGATTCCCGGCAGTTACATGATCCGGGAGTTCGCGAAGAACGTCGTCAGCCTGACTGCCCAGCGCGGCGACACGCCGCTTGTGGTGACGCGGCCCGACAAGCACACCTGGCGCCTCCCCGCCGGCCTGAGCGGCCCGGTGACGCTGCGCTACACCGTTTATGCGTGGGATCTGTCGGTGCGTACCGCGCATCTGGACCAGACCCACGGCTTCTTCAACGGCACCAGCGTCTTCCTGTGCGCTCACGGCTTCGAGGATGCAGCCCATCAGGTGGACATCCTGCCGCCTGCTGGCCTTGAAGATACTGGTTGGCGCGTGGCCACCAGCCTGCCGGAGGCTGGCGCCGAGCGCTACGGCTTTGGCCGCTATCAGGCTGAAAGCTACGACGCGCTGATCGACCATCCGGTGGAGATGGGCACCTTCTCACTGGCGGAGTTCGACGCCTGCGGTGTGCCCCACGCGGTGGCGATCACCGGCCGCCACGATTGCGACC
This sequence comes from uncultured Zoogloea sp., assembly GCF_937894855.1. NCBI lineage: Bacteria > Pseudomonadati > Pseudomonadota > Betaproteobacteria > Rhodocyclales > Zoogloeaceae > Zoogloea > uncultured Zoogloea sp. The sequence goes on along the minus strand of NZ_CALAYQ010000169.1, from coordinate 9,613 downwards.
TGACGCGCCTGGTGGAAGACCTGAAGCCTGTGTGCGAAGCGCAGATCCGCCTGTTTGGCGAGCCGGCGCCGATGGACCGTTACGTCTTTCTGGTGATGGCGGTGGGGGACGGCTATGGCGGCCTCGAGCACCGGGCGTCCACCGCGCTGCTGTGCAGCCGGGCCGATCTGCCCCACGCGGGCATGGAAGCGCCGACGGAAGGCTATCGCCAGTTCCTCGGCCTGTGCAGCCACGAGTATTTCCACACCTGGAACGTCAAGCGCATCAAGCCCGCGGCCTTCGTGCCCTACGATCTCTCGCGTGAGAACTACACGCGGCTGCTGTGGGCCTTCGAGGGTTTCACGTCTTACTACGACGACCTGATGCTGGTGCGCACCGGACGCATCACTCGGGCGGATTACCTCACCCTGCTGGGCAAGACCATCAGCCAGGTGCACAAGGGTAGCGGCCGGCGCAAGCAGAGCGTTGCCGAGTCGTCCTTCGAGGCGTGGACCAAGTATTACCGCCAGGACGAGAACAGCCCCAACGCCATCGTCAGCTATTACACCAAGGGCGCGCTGGTGGGCCTGCTGCTGGATCTCAATCTGCGGGCCGATAGCCAGGGTCGCACAAGCCTCGACGACCTGATGCGGGCCCTGTGGCAGCGCCACGGCCAGACGGGCGTGGGCGTGGCCGAGGACGGGCTGTTCGCCCTGGCCGCCGAGCTGGGTGGTGCTGCGTTGGGCGACTGGCTGCGGGAGATCGTCGACGGCACCGGCGAGCTGCCGCTGGAGGCGTGGCTCAAGCGCGTTGGTGTTGATCTGGCCTGGGAGGCGCCCAGCGAGGCGCCGGGCATCGGCGTGCGCACCACCGCAGATGGCGACGCGCTGAAGATCGCCAACGTGTTCGACGGTGCTCCGGCCCAAGGCGCGGGGCTGTCGGCGGGCGACGTGCTGGTGGCGCTGGACGGGCTGAAGGTGACGTCTGGCAATTTCGACAAGCTGCTGGCCCGGCGCATGGCCGGCGAGCGGGTGGCGATCCATGTCTTTCGCCGGGACGAGCTGATGCGTTTTGAAGTGGAACTGCGCGCCGCGCCGGCCGATGTGGCGAAGCTGGTTCTGGCCGACGACGCGCCGGCTTCGGTGATGGCGCTGCGGGAAGGCTGGCTGGCCGGCTAATCCTGCGTTGCGCCCTGCGACGCGTAGTGCAGGTAGAACCCGAACAGCACCGACGCAGCCACGGTGCTGAGCACCGCCGCCTGCCAGAAGCCCGCTACGCCCTGGGGCGGCAAAAGGCTGCCCAGCCCGTGGAAGCTCAGCCAGTTGCCACCGGCGAGGCCGATGCCCCAGAAACACAGGGTGTGGATCAGCATCGGCCCGAAGGTGATCTTGTAGCCGCGCAGGGCGTGGGCGGCGACCGTCTGGATGGCGTCGAAGAACTGGTAGAGGCAGATGTAGATCACCAGCGACACGGCGAGCTCGCGCACTGCCGGGTCGGTGGTGTAGGCGGCCATCACGGGCTCGCGAACGAACCACACGCCAATGCTCACCAGCGTCGATAGCCCGGTGGCGAACACGATGCCGGCCCGGGCTGCGCGCCGTGCGCCGGTGCCGTCGTGCCCGCCCAGCGCCTGGCCGACCAGCACCAGGGTGGCGATGGCGATGGCCAGGGGCAGCATGTAGATCAGCGCCGACAGATTGCCGACGATCCGGTGACCGGCCACCACCGTGGCGCCCAGCCGGGCCACCAGCAGGGCGATGAGCGTGAACGAGGTGATCTCGACAAAGCTCGAGAAGCCCATTGGCAGCCCCAGCCGCAGGAGTTCGCCAAGCTGGGCGGCCCGGGGCGGCTGCCAGCGGGAGAACAGGTGGTAGGGCTGATAGGCGGGCGTGCGCTGGACGTGGATCAGCGCTGAGACCACGGCCAGCCAGCAGATGCAGGCACTCGACACCGCGCAGCCGACACCACCCATTGCTGGCAGGCCCAGGTGGCCGTTGATGAGTGCCCACGACAGGGGAATGTGCACCGCCGTGGTGGTGAGGCTGATGAACATCAGCACCCGGGTGCGCCCGAGGGCGTTGGTGAAAGCGTAAAAGGTGCGGTACAGGAAAGCCGCCGGCAATCCCCAGGCGATGGTGGCGAGGTAATCCCGGGCGCGGGTGTTCACCTCCGGGCTCACGTCGGCGAGCTGCATCAGCCAGTCCGGGTGGCGCAGGAAGAGCATCGCCGGCACCGACAGGGCCAGGGCGAGCCAGAAGCCCTGCTGCACGGCGGGCCCGATCTCGTCGTTGCGACCCGCGCCCACGTGATGGGCCACGGTGGGCGCCACCGCCTGCAGAATGCCCACCATCAGCATCACCACCGAGATGTAGATGCCGCTGCCCACCGCCACGGCGGCGAGGTCGGTGGTGCCGTAGCGGCCCGTGAGTACGGTGTCGCTGACCATCTGGGTCATCGACGAGAGCTGGGCGATCAGCACCGGCCAGGCGAGGGCGGCGATGCGCTGGAAGAGGGCGACGGGGGATTTCATGGGCGGCGTAGTGTAGCGCGGTGGGGCGGGGTGTTTCAGGCGAAGTAGCCGTGCAGGAACCACCCGTGGGGCGGCCGCCGATCCCGGAAGACCCACACCAGGCTGCGGTCGCGGCGGCGGGCCACGTAGTAGTCGCGGGCGATCTCGGCGTCGTCGCCATCCCACCAGCCGGATTCGATGCGTTCGGGGCCTGCGAGGAGGTTTTCGGGCGCTGGCTGTTGGATGGGGCGCGGCTCGGCCAGCAGCCACAGGGGGCGCGGTGCGGCAGGCAGGGCGTCGGGCGCTGTGGTTGCGCGTGGCCGGGCAAGAGGATCGACCCGTCGCCAGGCGAGCTCCGGCCGGTGGTCGGGGTGGGTGGCGAGGCAGCGCACGGCGTCGTTGCCGAGGCGCGCGCGCAGGGTGGCGACGAGGAGGTCGGGGTCGCCGTCTTCGCCGGCTTTGGCATCGAACAGATCGCTGCGGGGCGGGGCGATGGGGCGCGGTGCGTCGGCCTCGATGCGTACGGTGTCCACCGGTGCGGGCAGGGCCTGGCGGCTCAGATGCTCACGGGCCAGCAGCTGGCAGCGGGCCATGTCGCGGGTAAGGGTGCCGAGCACGATGTCGAGCCGGGCCTCCCGCGCGAGGCCCCGATGAGCGCTGGTGAGGGCTTCGAATTCCAGCACCAGGGAGAAACGCTCTAGCCCGGCCTGACGTCCGTCCAGCCATCCGCCCAGCCCACCGAGCAGGCGGCGTACGGCGAAGAGCAGGGTATCCACCTGATCGCTGGGCGCTGGCAGGGGCAGGCTGGCGGTGTAGTGTTCCGGTGCGACATACCACCGACGCGGGTCGGGTGTGGCGCCGTAGGCGCGATCGAGCAGATCGGTGATCGCCTGGGCCTGACGCCGGGCGAGTCCGCTGCGGGGCAGGCAGCGGACATCACCCAGGCAGCGGGCGCCGATGCCGGTGAGGAGTTCGAGGGTGTCCGCGCCGAGGCCGGGCTCGTCGGCCAGGGTGCCGAGGGGCAGGGCGTCGAGGGTTTCCGGCAACTTTGCGGGGTCGGTGATCTGGCTGCCCGGGGCGCAGCGGGCCAGCCAGCGGGCAGCCAGCGGGGTTGGTGCTACGGCGAGCCGGGCGGTGAAGCCCAGCTCGGTCAGGCCGTCGGCGATGGCTGCGCAGGCAGGGTCGAGCCCGCCGAAGAGACGCAGACTGGCGCGGATCTCGAGTTGCAGGGTGGCGGGCGGATCAAGGCTGACTGACGAGGTGAAGCGCCCGGCCCAGCCCGCGATCTCTGCAAGGGCGGCGGTTTCCCGGGCGATATCCCGATCAATCAGTGTCAGGCTGGGCAGGAGCGCCAGGGCGCTGGCGCGTTTGAGCCCGGCTTCGATTCCGCAGGCCCGGGCGGCAGGCGTTGCTGCCAGTACGCGCTGGCGCGGACGGGGGCTGAGAACCGCCAGTGGCCCGGCTTCAGCCTGCCCCCGTGCGAAGACCTGCAGGGGCAGATCGGGCAGGTAGAGGGCGCACCAGAGCATGGATGACGGCATGACCGGAAGGCTGGGTGGATTGGGGCGATGGCGCCGGCCTGACGGGCAGTCGGGGCAGATCAATGGCGACCGGGCCGGCCAGTTGTGGGCCGCGGCGCTTGAGCACGCGCACGTCCACCCCGCCATCCCGTGCCGTAAGCGCAAGACGCAGCACTGCTGGCGATGGTTGGCCCGCCACTGTGGCAGGCCGTATCAGGATGAGTGTCGTGGCGCTTTCTTCAGCAGCCAGCTGAAGTCGGCGAAGGGCGCCGTTGTCGGCCTCGGCCAGCCACATCACGACGGCTGCGCAGCTATGGGAGTTGAGCGACTGGCGGGCCGCCCAGCGGGCATGGGCGGGGCTTTCGGCATCAACGAGGAGCAGCCGCTCGAGGGGAATGCCCGCGCTAGAGAGGGCCGGCGCATAAAGCTGGCCTGGCGGCGCAATGCAGACGGCCCAGCGCCTTTCGGGCACCCGCTGGAGCAGGGGCAGGATCAGTCCGAGCTCACCGACACCGGTATGGGGAACGAGGATCTCGGTGAGTGCGCCGACCGGCCAGCCCTTGCCGGGCAGCACGGCATCCAGGGCGGCATGGCCGGTGGCAATGCCGGGCGCTGCCGAGGCAACCTGATCGCCACGCCACACAAGATGCTGCAACGCGTCTGGGGAACGAAGGACAGAAACAGCCGGAGGCGCCATGGCAATAAATGAACTAGGCTGTTATTGAACGCTTCATGCCTTGCGCGCCAGGTGCCGCTGCGCGGTTGCCTGCCGATTGCAGGGCAGGGCAACCGTTTGTGCTGACGAGGATCAGAGGCTGTCGTTGCGGATCAGACCGACCGCGAGGCCTTCGATTTCCAGCGGCTCGTTGCGGGTGTCGACAATGATGGGTTCAAAGTCGGGGTTGGCCGGCAGGAGTTCGACGATCGGCCCCTTGCGGGACAGGCGTTTCACGGTGACGTCGTCTTCCATGCGGGCCACGATGATCTGGCCGTCCCGGGCTTCGGTGGTGCGGTGGACGGCGAGCAGATCGCCGTCGAGGATGCCGGCGTCGCGCATGCTCTGGCCGCGAACCTGGAGCAGGTAGTCGGCTCGGGGCGAGAACATGTTGGGGTCAACATGGAAGCGGCGCTGGATGTGCTCGGCGGCAAGAATCGGGCTACCTGCAGCTACCCGCCCGACGAGGGGCAGGCCGAGGGATTCGACGAGACGGATGCCCCGGGCACGGCCTTCTTCCAGCGAGATGACACCCTTGCTGGCGAGAGCGCGCAGATGGGTTTCGGCAGCGTTGGGGGATTTGAAGCCAAACGCAGTACAGATTTCCGCCCGCGTGGGCGGGCGACCTTCGTGCTCGACGGTATCGCGAATGAGTTGAAGGATTTCTTGCTGACGGGCGGTGAGTTGTTCGGACACGGCATACTCCTGAAGTCTTATGTAATTATATACAGCGTTTTGCGCATGACAAGCTGTAGATGGGCTTTCCGGGGGGGCTCTGCTCGTGATAAACATCAAAATCTGAAGACAAAGCGCTTGAGGCCGGGGCGCCAATGGACTATTCATTCAAGGGTGCCCGTCGCGCGCCAATAGCCTGACGAGGCATCATAAGCAAAGACAAGAAGAACTGAGAACAGCACGTGTCCGAATCGCCTAATCAGCAGGGCTCCGCTTGCCGGGCCCTCAGCCCCCAGAGGAGATTTTCATGCTTGTCAGCCCTCAACACGCTTCGGGTAGAGTTCTCAAGGCGGCTCGGTTAGAATCCCCCGCCGAAGCGGTAGCCCCGACCGAAGGTCAGCCTGCACCGCTCTTTTCCCTGCCCGATGCCGACATGGAAATGTTCGATCTGGCGTCGGTGCTGGGCACCCACCACGTTGTGCTGTATTTCTACCCCCGTGACAACACGCCCGGCTGCACTCGTCAGGCGATCGATTTCAGTGATCACGATGCCGATTTCGCGAAGGAAAAATGTATCGTGATCGGCATCAGCCCCGATGACTGCCTCACCCACGCTGATTTTCGCGACCAGCATGGCCTGTCGGTCGAGCTCTTGTCCGACGAAGATGGCGACGTGTGCAGGCTTTACGGTGTGTGGCAGTCGGCGGTGGTGGATGGCGTCATGAAACGCAGCGTGCGTCGTTCGACCTTCATCATTTCCAGTGATGGCGTGCTCCGCCATGTGCTGCACGATGTGAATCCCCGTGGCCACGCGGCCGAAGTCTTTCAGCTGGTAAAGCAACTCAACTCAAGGAATGTAAATGGAAATCGCCAAGAACACGGTCGTCACGCTTGATTACTCGGTCAAGGACCCGGATGGCAACATGATCGACGACGGTCACCACCCGCTGGTGTACCTCCATGGCGGTTACGACGGCATCTTCGCCGTGATCGAGGAAGCGCTCCACGGCAAGCAGGTCGGCGAGAAGCTGACCATCAAGCTGGCACCGGAAGATGCGTTTGGTGAGTTCGACGAAGAGCTGGTGCTGGTGGAAGACGCCTCCCTGTTCCCGGACAACATCGAAGTGGGCATGTCTTTTGAGCGCGTTGGCGACAACGACGACGAGGAAATGGTCTACCGCATCACCGACATCGCCGACGGCAAGGTGGTTGTCGATGGCAACCATCCTCTTGCCGGTACCGCGCTGATTTTCGACATCACCGTGAAGAGCGTGCGCGCCGCCAGCGCCGAAGAAATCGGCCACGGCCATGTGCATGGCGAAGGTGGTCATCACCACTGATCTCATGTCGGCTGAGGGGTGCGAAGGTGCCCGGGTTCTCGGCCGGTTCATGGATTCGAGCGGACCGCCTGGCGGTCCGTTTTCTTTGGGATGTGCAGACTCCAAATGGAAGCTCAAAGCTTGCTGAAGGTCGAGCAGTTACGGGTTGAACTCGGGCCGAGGGACAAACCTCTGCGTCCGGTGGATGGCATCAGCTTCGAGGTGTCGGCGGGACGCACGCTGGCGCTGGTGGGCGAATCGGGCTGCGGCAAGTCGATGACGGCGCTTGCCTGCATGGGGCTGTTGCCCGCCGGCGGACGGATCACCGCCGGGTCGATCGTGCTGGGCGACGAGGCCCTGCACACCATGCCCGAGACGCAGATGCGCGATGTGCGCGGCAACCGGCTGGCCATGATCTTCCAGGAGCCGGCTACCAGCCTCAATCCGGTGATGACCGTCGGCGACCAGATCGGCGAGGTGCTCGTCCGCCATCGGGGGCTGCATGGCCGTCCGGCCTGGGATGAAGCCGAACGGCTGCTCACGGCCGTCGGCATCCCCGATCCCGCGCGTCGTCTGGGGGAGTACCCGTTCCAGCTCTCTGGCGGCATGAAGCAGCGGGTGATGATCGCCATCGCCCTGGCCGGCGATCCAAAGGTGCTGATCGCCGATGAGCCGACCACGGCCCTCGATGTGACGATCCAGGCCCAGGTGCTCGATCTGCTGGCAGAGCTGCAGGCAAGCCGCGGCATGGGCATGCTGCTGATCACTCACGATCTGGGCGTGGTCTCGCGGATGGCCCATCGGGTTGGCGTGATGTACGCTGGCGAGCTCGTCGAGACGGGGCCGCGGGAAGTCTTCTTCAGCGAACCGCTGCACCCCTATTCACGCAAGCTGTTCGCCGCGCTCCCCACGTCGGAGCAGCGGGGCAGGGCGCTGGAGACGCTGGTCGGGCAGGTTCCCAGGTTGGGCGAGCGTCACCCGGGTTGCCGCTTTGCCGATCGTTGCCCGCAGGTCCATGAACGTTGTCGACGTGTGGCGCCCGCCATGCACGGCGTGGGCGAGCAGGCGGTGCGCTGCCATCTATATGATCCGGTCGAAAAGATGGGCTGGGTCGAATCGCCCCGTCAGCCCGATGCGGTGCTCACCCGTCACGCGAGTGAGGGCAAGGCGCTCGAGGTGGATGCGCTACAGGTTCACTTCCCGGTGCGGAAGGGGTTGTTTCGGCGCGTGGTGGGTTACGTCAAGGCGGTGGACGGCGTTTCGCTCGACGTGCCCGCCGGAGAGACGCTGGCGCTGGTCGGCGAATCCGGTTGCGGCAAGACCACGGCCGGCAAGGCGCTGCTCAAGCTGGTGCCATCCAGTGGCGGCAGTGCCCATTATGGCGAGCACGATCTTCTGGCCTTGTCGCCGCGCCAGTGGCAGCCACTGCGGCGCGATCTGCAGATGATCTTCCAGGATCCTTTTGCGTCGCTCAATCCGCGCATGCGCGTGGGCGATATTCTTGAAGAAGGGATGCTGACGCTGGGTGTCGAACCTGATATGTCGGCCCGATCTGCTCGTATCGACGGGCTGCTGCGTCGGGTCGGGCTCGATTCGGCCATGCGCCATCGTTTTCCCCACGAGTTCTCCGGTGGCCAGCGTCAGCGCATCGCCATCGCCCGGGCGCTGGCGGTGTCGCCGAAGCTGATCGTCTGCGACGAACCCACAAGTGCGTTGGATGTGTCGGTGCAGGCGCAGATCCTCAACCTGCTGCGTGAACTGCAGGCCGAGTATGGGCTGTCGTATCTGTTCATCACCCACAACCTGGCTGTCGTGGATTACCTCGCGCACCATGTGGCGGTGATGTACCTGGGCAGGATTGTCGAGCGAGGGCGTGTCGAGGAGGTGCTGCGCGATCCGCGTCATCCTTACACCCGGATGCTCCTTGATGCCGTGCCCAGGATTGAGACTGCCGGGCTTTCCAAGCGGGCGGGCGCCAAGGGGGACATGCCATCGCCGCTCAATCCGCCAAAGGGTTGCCACTTTCATCCCCGGTGCGCTGTTGCGAACGACGCATGTCGAACGAGCTACCCGGACGAAGTTTCGGTTTCGGCGACCCGCGTGGTGCGTTGTCACCTGGTATCCAGAGATGGGTGACGCCAAGGTGCAGACATCAACGCAAGTTTGCGCGGGTGTCGTTGGTTTGAATTAATTTCGCCAAACCTCTTGACGTCTTCTGATAGTTCTTTATAATTCGGCCCTCTTCGCAGCGCAGTTGTTCAGCGCGGTGTTGAGGGGGGTGGCCCGGTGGTGTTGGGTTGTTCTGGCGCAGTCAGGTGTTTGCAGCGAAGTTTAAAAAGATTTCGCGAAATGCTTGACGGAGCTGAAAAGCTCTGTATAATGCGCACCTCTTCGCTGCAGCGCGCAGCGGTTCTTTAAAAATTCGAACAACCGATAGGTGTGGGTACTCGGTTTCGAGGCGGTGTTCTGGTTTATACCAGAGTGCCACAAGAAATTGAAGTATCTGCAGAAACGTCAGGTTTCTGGAGTTTTTGGATTGAACTTAAGAGTTTGATCCTGGCTCAGATTGAACGCTGGCGGCATGCTTTACACATGCAAGTCGAACGGTAACAGGGAGCTTGCTCCGCTGACGAGTGGCGAACGGGTGAGTAATGCATCGGAACGTGCCGTGTAGTGGGGGATAACGTAGCGAAAGTTACGCTAATACCGCATACGCCCTGAGGGGGAAAGTGGGGGACCGCAAGGCCTCACGCTATACGAGCGGCCGATGTCGGATTAGCTAGTTGGTAGGGTAAAGGCCTACCAAGGCGACGATCCGTAGCGGGTCTGAGAGGATGATCCGCCACACTGGGACTGAGACACGGCCCAGACTCCTACGGGAGGCAGCAGTGGGGAA
>NZ_CALAYQ010000168.1:0-40125 GCF_937894855.1 uncultured Zoogloea sp. | reverse complement strand
TGTCGCGGATGAAGCCCATGTCGAGCATGCGGTCGGCTTCGTCCAGCACCAGGATCTCGACGCCGGAGAGGTCGATGGTGCCCTGGGTGTTGTGGTCGAGCAGGCGGCCCGGCGTGGCGACGAGGATGTCGATACGCTTCTTGAGGCGGGTGATCTGCGGGTTGATGGCCACGCCGCCGAACATCACCATTGAGGTGAGGGGCAGGTGCTTGCCGTAGGTCTGGACCGATTCCTCGACCTGGGCGGCGAGTTCGCGCGTCGGGGTGAGGATCAGGCAGCGGGGGCGGCCGGGTTTCTGGTTGTGGGCGTGGGCTTCGGAGAGCAGGTGCAGGATCGGCAGCGTGAAGCCGGCGGTCTTGCCGGTGCCGGTCTGGGCGGCGGCCATCAGGTCACCGCCGGCGAGCACTTGCGGAATCGCCTGGGCCTGGATCGGGGTGGGGGTGGTATAGCCGGTTTCGGCGATGGCTTGCTGGATGGGGGCGCTGAGGGCCAGATCGGCAAAGCCGATCGTCCCTGCCACTTGCGTGGCGGGCTGGGGTTGGGTCATTGGATTGTGTGCTCCTGCGACGGCCTGACCGCTTGAGATGAGCGGCACCAATCGGGGCGGGCGCAACGAGTGTTCGTGATCGCGTTTGGATCGGACGAAACGAATGATGGGAGGCCGGTACGCTGATTGGTTGGCGTACGGACGGCGGATTGTACGGCTTTGGCGGTGCTCGTGTTGACTTTTTTTGCGGATTGTTATGGCGCGGCGTGGAGTTCGTCCTCCCCGCCGCGCCATTCGCGTGGCTACGTGGCCGGCCGGTCAGACCGGCAGGGTGTCGTCGAAGACCTGGTTCCAGAGGGCGCGCACGCCGGCGGCCATGTCGGCGACGAGGTCGGGATCGACCCGCGAGGCCTGGTTGTTGAGGCGCAGACCGTGCTGCAGGCGGCGGTACTCGCGGTAGCTGTCGGCGGCGACGGCGGCTTGATCTGCGGGGATCAGGCCCAGCTCGCCGGCCATCCCGAGCAGCGCGATGTTGCCCAGGTTGCCGGTGAGGCTGGGGTGGGCGTGGGAATAGCCGAGCACCAGATACTGGACGATGAACTCCACATCCACCAGCCCGCCGCGGTCGTGCTTGAGGTCGAAGAGGCTGGTCTTGTTGGGGTGGCCATCGAACATCTTCAGGCGCATGGCCATGACCTCTTCGCGCAGCTTGGCGAGATCCCGCTGCTGGCGGAGCACCTCGATGCGGATCGCCTCGAACTTGCGGCCGATGGTCGGATCGCCGGCGCAGAAGCGGGCGCGGGTGAGGGCCTGGTGTTCCCACACCCAGGCGTTTTCGAGCTGGTACTGGCGGAAGGCGTCGAGCGACACCACCATCAGGCCCGAATCGCCGTTGGGGCGCAGGCGCAGGTCGGTCTCGAAGAGCTGGCCGGCGGGGGTCTGGGTGGATAGCCAGGTGTTGGTGCGCTGGCCAAGACGGGTGTAGATCTCGGCGGCCTCGGGGGCGTCGTCGTCATGGACGAAAACCATGTCGAGGTCGGATGCGTAGCCGAGCTCCTTGCCGCCCAGCTTGCCGTAGGCGAGCACCGCAAACTGAGGCGCGTCCCGGTGGCGGTTCTTGATCTTGCGCCAGCTGCAGGTGACGGCGAGGTCCACCATGATGTCGGCCAGCGCCGAGAGGAAGTCGGCGTGGCGCTCGACGGTGAGCTTGCCGGCGATGTCCTTGGTGAGCAGGCGGAAGACCTGGGCGTGGTGCTGCTCGCGCATCAGGTCCATCTGGCGTTCCATGTCGGGCTCGAGCTCGTCGAGCTGGCGGGCCAGATCGGCGCGGAAGGCGGGCAGGTCGAGCTCTTCCTCGAGCATCCGCGGGTCGATGGCTTCGTCGAGCAGGATCGGGTGCTGGTTGAGGAACTGGGCGGCCCAGGCGGAGGCGCTCACCAGCTCGGCGATCTTGTGCACGGTTTGCGGATACTGCTGGAGCAGCGCCAGGTAGGCGCCCCGGCGGCTGATGGCGTCGAGCAGGTCGAGCAGGCGCTCGAAGGTGGCGTTGGGATGGGCGGTTTCGGCGGCGGCCTCGATGACCCGCGGGATCAGCGGATCGAAGCGCTGCTTGATGGACGGCGGCATCTGCTGGTAGCGGTTGCCGCTGCGCAGGGTGGACAGCCGGCGGGCGGCGGCGGCCGGGTCGGGGTAGCCGAGGCGCTGGAATTCCTCGGTGCCGCGGGCTTCGTCGCAGGCGGAGGCCCACAGGGTGTCGAGGTTGTGGCCGGCCTCGGTGGGGTTGCCGAAGACGCTGTTGAAGTGGCGGCCGACGGATTCCCGGTGGTCGTCGAGTTCGGTGAGCAGGGCCTCGTAGGAGGCAAAGCCCATCGAGCGGGCGAGGATCGTCTGGTCGGCCGGGTTGGTGGGCAGGTTGTGGGTCTGGGCGTCGTCCATGTACTGAAGGCGATGCTCGACCCGGCGCAGGAAGTCGTAGGCGGCGGCCAGCTCGCGCTCGGCTTCGCGGGTGACGATGCCGCGTTCGGCCAGCCGCGCCAGCACCTTGACGGTGGGCTTGATCTGGAGCGCGGTGTCGCGGCCGCCGCGGATGAGCTGGAACACCTGGGCCAGGAACTCGATCTCGCGGATGCCGCCGGGGCCCAGCTTGACGTTGTTGGCCATGTCCTTGCGGGCCACTTCGCGGCGGATCTGGGCGTGCAGGTCGCGCATGGCGTTGATGGCGCCGAAATCCAGGTACTTGCGGAAGATGAAGGGGCGGGCGATGGCGTTGAGCTCGGCGCCGCGGATGCCGGTCATCACCCGGGCCTTGATCCAGGCGTAGCGTTCCCACTCGCGGCCCTGGGTGATGAAGTAGTTTTCGAGCATGTCGAAGCTCGCCACCAGCGGGCCGGAATCGCCGTTGGGGCGCAGGCGCATGTCGACGCGGAACACCTGGCCGTCGCCGGTGAGGTCGTTGAGGGCCTGGATGATGCCGCGGCCGAGCTTGGTGAAGAACTCGAAGTTGTCGATGATCTTGGGGCCGGCGGTGCTGCCGTCCTCGGGGTAGACGTAGATCAGATCGATGTCCGACGAGACGTTGAGCTCGCGGCCGCCGAGCTTGCCCATCCCGATGATGATGAACTCCTGCTCCCGGCCGTCGGCCGAAAGCGGAACGCCGTGGCGGGCGACGAGCTGCTCGCGCAGGATGTCGTGGGCGGCCTCCACGGCGATGTCGGCCAGGAGCGTCATCGTCTCGGTGACTTCGGTGAGATCGGCCAGCCGCGCGATGTCGCGCACCAGCACGTGGCAGATCACCCAGGCCCGCAGCCGGCGCAGCACCGGTTTGAGGGTGTTGTCGTCCACCTTCTCGTCGCGCAGGAAATCCCGCAGGGCTGCGGCGTCGAGGGGCTGGCCGATGCTGGCGGCGAGGCGCGGGCCGAGCCAGCTGCGGCTGTCGAGCTGGCGGCGCAGGAAACGCGAGCAGGCGAGGGCGTCTTCGATGGGCTTGGGCAGGCTGGCTGCCGGATCTTTGGGCTGTTCGGACATGGCGTGGGCCGATTGGTAGAATGGGCGATTGTCTATGTTCGCCCCGAGTTATGTCTGCCGGACTGATTTTCGTCAAGCCTGATGCCGGATGCGTCGGTGCGCGGCGGTGCGCTGTTGATCCCACCTGCGGCCCGCGCCTGCCTTCCGAGTGACCGAACGGCGATTCTCCCTGTCGTCCCTGCTGCACCTGCCGCGCTTCTGCCTGCACCGCCTGGCGGTGCTGGCGCTGGTGGCATATTTCGTCGGCGGCGTGGCTTTCCTGGCCATCCGTCACGGGGTGCTGCCCAACGTGCCGGCCTACCGGGGCGAGGTGGCCGATCTGCTGTCCCGCTCCCTCGGCCGGCCGGTGGAGATCGCCAGCCTCACCGCCGACTGGGCCGGCCTGCACCCCACTTTCCGCATCGACGGGCTCACCATCAAGGATGCCGCCGGCCAGCCGGCCCTGACCCTCGACCATGTCGAGGCCGAGCCGGCCTGGGTGTCGCTGCTGCTGATGCGGCTGCGCCTCAATCGGCTGGAGATCGACTCCCCCGATCTGGCCATCCGCCGCGACGCCGACGGGCAGATCTTCGTCGCCGGGCTGGCGGTCAAGACCGACGGCGAGAAGGGCGATTTCGCCCAATGGCTGTTCGACCAGCGCCGCATCCAGATCCGCAACGCCCGCCTCAGCTGGCGCGACGCCCTGCGCGGGGCTGACGAGCTGGTGCTCGACAAGCTGGAGTTCCGCCTCGACAACAGCGGCAGCCACCACCGGTTCGGCCTCACCGCCCAGCCGCCCAGCCGCCTGGCGGCCACGCTCGACCTGCGCGGCGACCTGCGCGGGCGCGATCCGGCCAAGCCCGCCGAATGGCGAGGCGAGCTTTACGCCGGGCTCGATTACGCCGATCTGGGGGCGTGGCGCCAGTGGGTGGATTACCCGCTGGCGGTCGAAGGCGCCGGCGGGCTGCGGGTGTGGTTCGAGTTTGCCGACGGCCGCGCCACCGGCATCACCACCGATTTTGCCCTCAGCAACGCCCGCGCCCGGCTGGCGAAGGAGCTGGAGCCCATCCCGCTGGTGCGGGCGTCCGGCCGGCTGCGCTATCACGACGAGGGCGGCGTCACCGAAGCCAGCGGCCGCCAGCTCAGCCTCGAGAGCAAGGATGGCCTGAGCCTCGCGCCCACCGATTTCTTCCTCTCCCTGCGCGACAAATCCGGCGCCACGCCGGCCCGCGGTGAGTTCGTCGCCAACCGGCTCGACCTGGGCGTGCTGTCGCGGCTGGCGGAGCGCCTGCCCCTCGACCCGGCCGTCCGCGCCCGGCTGGCCAGTCTGGCGCCCCAGGGCAGCGTCGCGCCGGTCAATCTCAAATGGAGCAGCGACGCGGGGCGGCTGCTCAGCTATTCGGTGGATGCGCGCTTCGCTGGGCTGGGCATCGAGCCAGTGGGTGCGTGGCCGGGGTTCTCCGGGCTGTCGGGGCGGGTGGATGGCAACGAGCGAGGTGGGCGCTTCAACCTCACCGGCCGCGACGCCACGCTTGAGCTGCCGCAGATCTTTCCCCAGCCACAGCTGGCCCTGGCCGAGATCTCGGCCGAAGGCAGCTGGAGCCATCCGGACGGGCGGCTGGAGGTGAGCCTCGCCAGCGCCAACTTCGCCAACCGCGACACCCGCGGTTCTGCCGCCGGGCGTTACCGCGCCCACGCCGACACGCCGGGCGAGATCGACCTGCAGGCGCGCCTCTCCGAGGCTGATGCCCGCGCCGTGTGGCGCTACATGCCGGCGGTGGTCGGCGCCGGCGCCCGCGACTGGCTGCAGCACAGCCTCGTCGGCGGCAAGGCACAGGACGCGCGGCTGGTGCTCAAGGGTGATCTGGCGAAGTTTCCGTTCCGCAACCCCAAGGACGGCACCTTCCGTGTCACCGCCCGGGTGACCGATGGCCAGCTCGACTACGCCCAGGGCTGGCCGAAGATCGACGGCATCTCCGGCGAACTGCTCTTCGAGGGCGCGGGGATGAACATCAAGGCCCACCGCGGCCGCATCTTCGGCGCCGAGCTGAAGGACGTGAGCGTGGTGCTGCCGGATTTCGAGCACGACGCGGTGCTCACCATCAACGGCGCGGCGAGTGGCCCGAGCCAGGATTTCCTGCGCTTCATCGCTCAGAGCCCGGTGGGCGACAGCATCAACCACTTCACCGATCCCTTCCGGGTCGAGGGCGCCGGCAACCTGAGCCTGCAGCTGGTGCTGCCCCTGCACCACATGCACGAATCGAAGGTGCGCGGCGAATACGTCTTTGCCCGCAACCGGCTGCAGGTCGATCCGGCCCTGCCGGTCTTTGCCGATGCGGGCGGGCGGATCGGCTTCACGGAGAGCCAGCTGACGGTGAAGAACGGCGTCGCGAAGGTGCTGGGCGACGCGGTGAGCGTGGCCGGTGGCACCCGCCCGGACGGCAGCGTGGTGCTCAACGCCCAGGGCAGCCTGAGCGTCGCCGCGCTGCGCCAGGAGCTCGACCTGCCGCTCCTCGACCACCTTTCCGGCAGCGCAGCCTGGAAGGGCGCGGTGACGGTGCCCAAGAAGGGCGGCGTCGAGTTTGCCCTCGACAGCAACCTGCAGGGTGTGGTGTCGAGCCTGCCCGACCCGCTCAACAAGTCGGCCGCCGGCAGCCTGCCCTTCCGCTTCGAGATCAGCGTGCCGCCGGGAAGCGGCGGGGTGACGGGCGACGTGCTCAAGCTGTCGGCCGGGTCGGTCTTCCAGGCCCAGTTCCAGCGGCGCTTCGAGCACGGCAAGGCGATCATCACCCGCGGGGGGATCGCCCTCAACGAGCCGGTGCGGCTGGCCGACAAGGGCGTGCTGGTGGCATCCAACGCCGACCGGCTCGATGCCGACGCCTGGCGCAAGGCGCTGGAGGGCAACCCCGAGCGGCAGCAGCGCCCGGCCGACCCGACGGGCACCGGCGACGCGGGCTTTCCGCTTTCCGGGCTGGCGCTCCGGGCCGGCGAACTTCGCATCCTCGGTCAGCGTCTCAGCGATGTGAATCTCAGGGCGGTGATGGAGGAAGGCGGCTGGCAGGCGCGGATGTCGAGCAAGGAGGCCACCGGCGACATCATGTGGCGCGACCAGGGCCGTGGCCGGCTCCAGGCCCGCTTCCGTCAGCTGGCGCTGGGAAGCGGCGCCAAGGACGGCGCGGCCGACACCTCCCGGCCCGACGAGGAACGCCTGTCCGAACTGCCCGGGCTGGACGTGACCGCCGACAGCTTCGTGCTGCGGGGCCACCAGCTCGGCCGGCTCGAACTCAAGGCCGCCAACCGGGGCGACCTGTGGCGGCTCGACCAGCTCACCATCACCAACCCGGACGGCAGCCTGTCGGGCAAGGGCGTGTGGCGGCCGGGCGCCCGGGAGGAAACCCGGCTCGGCTTCAAGCTCGACGTGAGCAATGTGGAAAAGATGCTCGCCCGGCTCGGCTACCCCGAGGCCGTGCGGCGCGGCAAGGGCGAACTCGAAGGCGAAGTGGTTTGGCACGGCCCGCCGACCGCGCTGCACATCGCCAGTCTTGGAGGCAAGATGCGCGTTCAGGCGGAAAACGGACAGTTCGCCCAGCTCGAGCCGGGCGTCGGGCGTCTGCTCGGGGTGCTCAGCCTGCAGGCGCTGCCGCGGCGCATCACCCTGGACTTCCGCGACGTGTTTTCCGAAGGATTCGCCTTCGACCGCATTTCCGGTAGCATCCAGATGAACCAGGGCGTGCTCCGGACTGACGACCTCGAGATCCTCGGCCCCGCAGCGCGGGTGTTCATGAGCGGCGAGGCCGACGCCGGCCGCGAAACCCAGAACCTGCGGGTGCGCGTCCAGCCGACGCTGTCCGAGTCCGTCGCCTTCGGTTCTGCCATTGCGACCACCGGGGTGATCAATCCGGCGGTCGGTCTTGCGGCCTACCTTGTCCAGAAG
The DNA here is from genome assembly GCF_937894855.1 of uncultured Zoogloea sp. Taxonomy (NCBI): domain Bacteria; kingdom Pseudomonadati; phylum Pseudomonadota; class Betaproteobacteria; order Rhodocyclales; family Zoogloeaceae; genus Zoogloea; species uncultured Zoogloea sp. The sequence goes on along the minus strand of NZ_CALAYQ010000168.1, from coordinate 32,701 downwards.
GTGCTGCGCGACCCGGTGGAAAAACTGTTCAGCTTCGAATACGCCGTAACCGGGGGATGGTCCGATCCCAAGGTTGAAAAGATCTCCGCCGCGCCCGCCCCGGTGCTGCGCCGGGCCCCGGACCGCGCCGATCCATCCCGTGAGGATAAACAATGAGCGACCGCCCTTCCTGCCGTATCGCCGCCGTCCAGATGGTGTCGGGCCCCGATGTGGACGCCAACCTCGCCGAGGCCGACCGGCTGATCGGCGAGGCTGCCGCTGCCGGCGCGCGCCTCGTCGTGCTGCCCGAATATTTTCCGCTCATCACCCCTGACGAAACCGCCAAGGTGCGCATCCGCGAACGGGACAGCGACGGCCCGATCCAGGCCTTCCTGAAAGACGCCGCGCGCCGCCACAAGGTGTGGCTGGTGGGCGGCTCGTGCCCGCTCGAGGCCGATGTGCCGGACAAGGTGCGCAACACCACCATGGTCTTCGACGACACCGGCCGGCGCGTGGCCCGCTACGACAAGGTGCATCTCTTTGGCTTTGTGCGGGGCAGCGAGCGCTACGACGAATCCGCCACCATCGAGCCCGGCAGCGACGTGGTCACCTTCGACGGCCCGTGCGGCACCGTCGGTCTGTCGATCTGCTACGACCTGCGCTTTCCCGAACTCTTCCGGGCGATGGGCGAGGTCGATCTGATCGTCCTGCCCGCCGCCTTCACCTACACCACTGGCCGCGCCCACTGGGAAGTCCTGCTGCGCGCCCGGGCCATCGAGAACCAGTGCTACGTGCTCGCCAGCGCCCAGGGCGGCACCCACCCGGGCGGCCGGCGCACCTGGGGCGACAGCCTCATCATCGATCCGTGGGGCGAAATCGTGGCCCGCCTGCCGGAAGGCCCGGGCGTGGTCGTCGCCGACTTCGATCCGGCCCGCATCGCCGAAGTCCGTGCCAGCCTGCCGGCCCTCAAACACCGCAAGATCAGCTGAAAGCCGCACCCGAACATGAGCAAGAATCCCCCGCAGAACCCCCTGAAGATCGCCAGCAAGCTGCTGCTCAAGCCCTACGACCTCGACTTCGAGGATCTCGACAAGGTCTTCGGCAAGCTCTTCCGGCACAAGCTCGACTACGCCGACCTGTACTTCCAGTACCACCGCTCCGAGGCCTGGAGCCTGGAGGAGGGCATCGTCAAGTCGGGCAGCTTCAACATCGAGCAGGGCGTGGGCGTACGCGCCATCACCGGCGAGAAGACCGCTTTCGCCTACTCCGACGACATCAGCCTGAAGGCCCTGAAGGATGCCGCCGCGGCCACCCGCGCGATCGCCGACAGTGGCCGCCGCAAGGCCCACAAGATCGAGGCCGCCAAGAAGGGCCCGCCGGCCCTGTACCGGGCCGACAACCCCCACGGCTCGCTGGACGACGTGGCCAAGGTCCAGCTGCTGGAGCGCCTCGAAGCCATGGCGCGGGCTGAAGACCCGCGGGTCAAGGAGGTGATGGCCAGCCTCGTCGGCTCGTGGGAAGTCGTGCTGGTGGCGCGCAGCGACGGCCATCTGGCGGCCGACGTGCGCCCGCTGGTGCGGGTGTCGGTGAGCGTCATCATGGAAGAGAACGGCCGCCGTGAGCAGGGCTCCGGCGGTGGCGGCGGGCGCTACGACTACGGTTATTTCAGCGACGAGGTGCTGGCCGGCTTTGCCAAGGCGGCGGTGCATCAGGCGCGGGTCAACCTGGGCGCCGGCCCGGCACCGGCCGGCCTGATGACCGTGGTGCTCGGCAACGGCTGGCCCGGCATCCTGCTCCACGAGGCCATCGGCCACGGGCTGGAGGGCGACTTCAACCGCAAGGAAAGCTCGGCCTTCTGCGGCCGCATCGGCCAGCAGGTGGCGGCCAAGGGCGTGACGGTGGTGGATGACGGCACCCTGCCGGACCGCCGCGGCTCGCTCACCATCGACGACGAGGGCAACCCCACCCAGCGCACCGTGCTGATCGAGGACGGCATCCTCACCGGCTACATGCAGGACATGCTCAACGCCCGCCTGATGGGGGTCGCGCCCACCGGCAACGGCCGCCGCGAATCCTTCGCCCACCTGCCCCTGCCGCGCATGACCAACACCATCATGCTGGCCGGCCAGCACGAGCCGGCCGAGATCATCGCGTCGGTGAAGAACGGCCTCTACGCCGCCAACTTCGGTGGCGGCCAGGTGGATATCACCTCGGGCAAGTTCGTGTTATCCACGTCCGAGTGCTACCTCATCGAAGATGGCAAGGTCACCCGCCCGGTGAAGGGCGCCACGCTCATCGGCAACGGCCCGGACTGCCTGACCCGCGTCTCGATGATCGGTAACGATCTGGCGCTGGACCCGGGCGTCGGCACCTGCGGCAAGGACGGCCAGAGCGTGCCGGTGGGCGTCGGCCAGCCGACCCTGCGCATCGACGGGCTGACTGTGGGTGGAACTGGAGGTTGAAATGAAGCGCCGTGAGTTTCTTGCTGCTGCCACCCTCGTGCCGCTGACGTCGGCACTTCAGGCTGCGCCGACGCCGCCCGCGCCTGCGGGCCTGTCGCTGGCTGGTGCGATCAACCGCGCCGGCCGCCAGCGGATGCTGTCCCAGCGCAGCGCCAAGGCGTGGCTGATGCTGGTCGAAGGCGTGCTGCCCGATCGGGCAAAGAGCATCCTCGACCACTCGGTGCGGCTCTTCGACCAGCAGCTTGTCGAGCTGCGTGGCCTGCAGCCCAACGACGAAGTCCGCTCCGCGTATATGCTCCTCGAATCCGAGTGGAGCCGTTATCGGCCGCTGCTGGCGGACATCCGCTCCGACGCCAAGCTGGTGTGGGGCGGCAGCGACGCGGTGCTCGGCGCGGCGCAGAAGCTCACCGTCGCCTACGAAAGGGTGGCAGGCACACCGGCCGGCCGGCTGGTCAACCTCTCGGGCCGGCAGCGCATGCTGTCCCAGCGGATGGCCAAGGCCTATTTCTTCCGGCAGGTGGGCGTCAATCCCGAGCCCGCCCGGGAGATGCTTGACGGGGCGATGAAGGAGTTCGCCAAGGCCCTGGACGAGCTCAAGACCGCGCCCCAGAACACCGCTCAGATCAAGTCCGAGCTGGGGCTGGTGGAGCAGCAGTGGTTCTTCTTCCAGAATGCCCTGAGCCTGCGCGCATCCGGCGATCTGAAGAAAGCCGCGGCCGATGTGGCGACCACCAGCGAGCGCATCCTGGAACAGATGGACGCGGTCGTGTCGCTCTATGAAAAGATCGCCAGCTGAGCCCATGAAGCGTCTTGGATGGCTTGCGGCGGCTGCGGCATCGGTGGCGGTGCTGGCCGGGTGTGCTGCTCCGCGGGTGGCGCCTTCCGCCGATCGATTGAGCCCGGGCGAGCTGGAGGCCATCGCCGCCGCAAGACGCGCCGGGCCGCTGACGATCGAGCAGATCATCCAGCGCTCCAGGGCGGGCGAGGCGCCCGCCGCGCTGATCGAGGACATCCGCAGCACCGGCACCCATCTTGCGGTGACGCCCGAGGAGCGTGCCCGCCTCGCCGGCCAGGGCGTGGCCCCGGCGGTGCTGGACGAGCTTGCCGCCGCCCAGGCGCGCTGGGCGCAAGACCAGGCCACCGCCGACAAGGTGCGTGCCGACACCGCCCGGATCGAGGCGGCAGACCGCGCCCGGGCCGAAGAGGAGCGCCGCCGTCGCGCCTACTATGGCCCGACCTACTCTCCTTACTACTCGCCCTACCGCGACCCCATGTGGCCCTACGGCTACCCTGGGCGCCGTGGTTACGGCGGCGGCTTCGGGTGGGGCGTGCAGATCCGCCGCTGAAAGTTGTTGCTCGGGCTGTTTGGCGCGCTGATCAGAACAGCGCGAGTTGACCGTCGTCTCGCCCCGGCGGCCGGAAGGCCGTGGTGACCAGCTGACGGCGGTTGCGATTGAGCCCGAGCCGCTCGCAGCAGCGCCGCAGGCGCTGGCTGTACAGATCGGCAAACACGCCCTCGCCGCGCATCCGGTGGCCGAAGCGGCTGTCGTTGAGTTCCCCACCCCGAAGCTGGCGCAGCAGGCTCAGCACATGGCCCGCCCGGTCCGGGTAATGGGCGACGAGCCAGTCCTCGAACAACGCCCGCAGCTCCCGCGGCAGACGCAGCAGCACGTAGCCGGCCGTATCGGCGCCGGCTGCCTGCGCCGCTTCGAGCACCTTTTCCATTTCATGATCGTTGATCGCCGGGATCAGCGGGGCGAAGAGCACGCCCACCGGCACGCCGGCGTCGTGCAGCCGGGCCATGGCGGCCAGACGCCGGGCCGGGCTGGCGGCGCGGGGTTCGAGCTGGCGGGCGAGGCATGGATCGAGGGTGGTGACCGAGAACATCACCTGCACCAGCCCGTCCCGGGCGAGATCGGCGAGGAGGTCGATGTCCCGCTCGATCAGCGCCGACTTGGTGACGATGGACACCGGGTGGCGGGTTTCGGCAAGGATCGCCAGCAGCTGGCGGGTCAGGCCCAGGCGCCGCTCGACGGGCTGCCAGCCGTCGGTGTTGATGCCCAGCGCAACGGGCTGGCAGCGGTAGCCGGGGGCGGCGAGCTCCCGCCGCAGCACAGCCGGCGCGTCGGGTTTCCAGGCGATCTTCGTCTCGAAATCCAGCCCCGGCGAGAGGCCTAGATAGGCATGGCCCGGGCGCGCGAAACAGTAGGCGCAGCCGTGCTCGCAACCCCTGTAGGGGTTGATCGACTGGGCAAAGGGCACGTCGGGCGAGGCGTTGCGGACGATCACCGAGCGGGCCTTGTCGAGGAGCAGGGTGGTGGCCGGGCCGTGATCGGGCTCATCCGCTACGTCGTCGGCCCAGCCGTCGTCGAAGGCGGCGCGCTGCCAGTCGGCAAAGCGGTCGCCCGGATTGAGGCGGCTGCCGCGGCCGCGGGGCAGGCTTGGGGGCTTCATCTTGCCAAGATTAGACTATATAAAAATACAGTTCAAGGCTGCGCGTCGGTGCCAGATGCGCCGCAATTCATGCCGACGGGAAGGGCGTCGTGTTACGGGGCGGGCGCATCGGCTAGAATTGCCGATTCCCTCAAGCAAAGCCGACAGGATTCACCATGCACGCCTCCTCGAAAATCCACATCGACGACGTCCGTATCAAGGCCATCAAGGAGCTCGCCCCGCCCGCCCATGTGCTGCGCGAGTTTCCGGCATCGCCCAAGGCCGCGGCGACCACTTTCGAGGCGCGCACGGCGATCCACCGCATCCTGTTTGGCGCCGACGACCGCCTGCTGGTTGTGATTGGCCCGTGCTCGATCCATGACTACGCCGCGGCGATGGAATACGCCCGCCGCCTGAAGGTCGAGGCCGAGCGCCTGAAGGACGACCTGCTGATCGTGATGCGGGTGTACTTCGAGAAGCCGCGCACCACCGTTGGCTGGAAGGGCCTGATCAACGATCCGCACCTGGACGGCAGCTTCGCGATCAACGAAGGCCTGCGTCTGGCGCGCCAGCTGCTGGCCGAGATCAACGAGCTGGGCCTGTCGGCGGCCACCGAATTCCTCGACATGATCACGCCGCAATACATCGCTGACCTGATCGCCTGGGGCGCCATCGGTGCCCGCACCACCGAGAGCCAGGTGCACCGCGAGCTGGCCTCCGGCCTGTCGTGCCCGGTGGGCTTCAAGAACGGCACCGATGGCAACGTGCGCATCGCCGTGGATGCGATCAAGGCCGCCCAGGCGCCGCATCACTTCCTGTCGGTGACCAAGGCCGGTCACTCGGCCATCGTGTCCACCGCCGGCAACGAAGACTGTCACCTGATCCTGCGCGGCGGCGCCGGCCCCAACTTCGACGCGGCCAGCGTCGATGCGGCCTGCAAGGAGCTTTCCGCCGCGGGCGTGCAGGGCAAGCTGATGATCGATTTCTCCCACGCCAACAGCCGCAAGCAGCACAAGCTGCAGGTGGAGGTGGCGCGGGACGTGGCGGGTCAGATGGCGGCCGGCAACGACCGCATCATGGGCGTGATGGTCGAATCCCACCTTAAGGAAGGTCGTCAGGATCTGAAGCCGGGCGTGGAGCTGGAGTACGGCAAGAGCATCACCGACGCGTGCATCGGCTGGGAAGACAGCCTGGTGGTGCTCGACGTGCTGGCCGAGGCCGTGCGTCAGCGCCGGGTGCGGCGCGCCGAACCGGCCTGATTCAGACGGGCAGCGTGGCGAGGCTGGGGGCGACGCCGGGATGGGCGCCGTCCCGTCCTTCGATGCGCTGCCCGCCGCGCCGCTTGGCGCGGAACATCCGGGTGTCGGCCATCTTGATGAGATCTTCGGCGCTCGTCGCGTCTTCCGGGAAGGTGGCCACGCCGATGCTTGTGCTGACCGGATGGCAGGCGGTGTGGGCGGCGAGGGGCTCGTGCAGGGTGCTGAGGATCTTCGCCGCAACCCGGTTGGCGTCGCCGGCTTCGTCGAGCTCGGCCAGCAGGATCACGAATTCATCGCTGCCCAGGCGCGCCACGGTGTCGCAGGCGCGCACGCAGGTGCGCAGGCGGTCGGCGATCTCCAGCAGGGCCTGGTCGCCGGCGGCGTGGCCGCCCAGGTCGTTGATGCGCCGGAAATCATCCAGATCGACAAAGAGCAGCCCGACCCGCTCGGAATAGCGCTGGGCGCGGGCGATTGCGAGGGTCAGCCGGTCGGTCAGCAGGCGCCGGTTGGGCAGGCCGGTGAGGGCGTCGTGGTAGGCCAGGTGGCGGATCCGTTCGGTGCTGCGCACCTGCTCGGTCACGTCGATGGCGGTACCGTGGTGGCCCAGGAAGGCGCCGTGCTCGTTGAAGCGCGGTGTGCCGCACAGGCTCAGCCACAGGGGCGGGTTGTTGCCGTTGGGCAGTTCAACCAGCAGGTCGCGAAAGCCGTTGCAGCCTTCGAAGGCCGCGCGCACGTCGGATTGACCGGGGCGCGCGTTGCCGCCCTGGCGGTGGAGCTGCCACCACTTGCGGCCCAGGTTGACCTTGAGGGTGTCGTTGGTGCGTTCCGCTTCGTGGGTGACGTGCATCAGGCGGTGCTGGGGGTCGGTCTTCCAGTACCAGTCGGTGCTCCGGGCGATCAGCGTGCGCAGCTGCGAGGCGAGCAGCTCCTCGCGGGCGCTGTCCATCATCCTCTCGGTCACGTCGAAGGCCACCCAGACCACCTGGGGCGGGTGGCTCTCCGGGTCGATCGCCTGGCCGGTGATCTCGGCCCAGAACACGCTGCCGTCGCGGCGCCGGAGGCGCGTCGAGGCGTGATAGGTGCTGCCACGCCGGATCGCCGTATCGGCGGCCCGGGCGTGATGGTGCCAGTCGGCCCGGCTCTCGAAGCCATCCAGCAGGCGGGACCCGGCGATGCCGCTCTCGTCGACGCGCATCATCTCGGCAAAGCGCCGGTTGCACAGTTCGACCCGGTTGCCGCGGGACAGCACGATGGCGGCGCGGGCGTTGTCGACCATGGCCTGGTGGGGCATCAAGGTGGTTTCGAACGCGGCCAGGCTATCCTGCGGAGGGCCTTCACGGCCGGTGTGCAGGCTGCGTACGATCAGTGCGAAGGCGGCGAACGCCAGCAGCCAGAAGGCCGCGCCTGGCACCCGCGCCGGTGGGCTCGCCACCAGCAGGATGAACAGCGGCAGCAGTACCGTGGCGGCGAAGGCCGAGTAGCTGCTCACGCTGCGGCTGAACCCGGTACCGGCCAGCGTGACGCTGCACAGGACCACACACAGGATCGCCTGGGACTGGGGGCTCGCGTCGTAGGGGCCGACCAGGGCGAGGGCGCCCCAGGCTGCGCCGCCGATGATCGGGCCGGCGGAAGAGAAGTAGCTGCGCAGGGGAACGTCGTCGTGCCGGGGCTGCGGGCTGGCCTGGGCGTCGGGCAGGGACATGCCGAGCATCAGCAGCTGGCTGAGTGTGAGCCCGAGCCACCAGGCGAGCAGTGGGTCCTGGTTGCCCATGTGGGGCCACAGGGCCAGCACGGTTACGATGGCGGCAAACTGGATGCCCAGATGGAGCAGCGGGAGACTCGCCCGGTGGGTGGAGGATGTGCCTGTGCCGGTAGCTGGGCTGCGTGGCGATTCCTGGCGGAGGAGGGCAAGCGTGCCAAGTTTCATGCGGCGGGCGTCGGTACGAGGCTTTGGGTTGGGCAGATGCGGCGGGATGTGGGGCAAAACGGGCGTAGACGGAAACGCAGCGCCAGCGCGATTATCAAGGGCCCGCGGGTTTGGTGAAATATGCCGAAAGTCATAGGTTTCCTGCGCTATTTCAGTAACTTGATGATTTAAAAGGAAATGTCAAAATTTGTTAAGGCATGTTTTTGTGAACAGTCATGAACTGGCGGCCGGCGCGGGCCTGCCGGTCGGGCGATTTGCGCCGTCGCCCACCGGGCCGCTGCACTTCGGGTCCATCGTTGCGGCGGTGGGGAGCTGCCTGGCTGCCCGGGCAGCAGGGGGGCGGTGGCTGCTGCGCATCGAGGACGTGGACACGCCCCGCAGCGTGCCCGGCGCGGCCGATGGCATTCTGCGCACGCTGGCGCGCTTCGGTTTTGAATGGGACGGGCCAGTGGTTTGGCAGAGCGCACGGACGCTCGCCTATGAGGCGGCCTTCGAGCGCCTGCGTGCTGCCGGGCGGGTGTTCGGCTGCGCCTGCACCCGCAAGGAGATGGCCGACTCGGCCCTCGCCCGGGACGGCACCCGGCGCTATCCCGGCACCTGCCGCGATGGCCTGCCGGCAGGGCGCGAGGCGCGGGCCTGGCGGCTGCGGGTTGCGCCCGGCGTGGTGAGTTTTGACGACGCGGTGCAGGGGCCCGTGGAGGAGGACGTGGCGGCCGACGTGGGAGATTTCGTGCTGCTGCGGGCCGACGGCCTGTTCGCCTACCAGCTGGCGGTGGTGGTGGATGACGCCGAGGCCGGCGTCACCGACGTGGTGCGCGGCGCCGATCTGCTCGATTCCACGCCCCGCCAGATCCTGCTCCAGCGCGCGCTGGGCTATCCCACGCCGCGCTACGCCCACCTGCCGGTGGCGGGCAATGCCGCGGGCGAGAAGCTCTCCAAGCAGACCCTGGCCCGGGCGGTGGAGGACGCCCGGCCCCAGCAGGTGCTGGCGGATGCGCTGGATTTTCTCGGGCAGGCGCCCCCGGACGGGCTGGTCGACGCGAGTCTCGACGCCCTGTGGGCCTGGGCGCGGGCCAGCTGGTCGATGGATCGGGTGCCCCGCCAGCGGCTCGTTCCGGCGCCGCGTTACGGATGAGGCAGGCGCGACACAACTCGACTGGCAGGCGTCGGCGGATGCACTACGCTGAAAGAAGGGCGGCCCGGCACCGGAGGGGCGCCGGTGTTTCGCGCGGGCGGGGGAGCCATGGGCTGGTTGGGACGCCTCAATACGCCGATCACCAACTGGCGCGGCCAGCGGGTGTGGATCGTCGGTGCCTCGAGCGGCATCGGCGCGGCGCTGGCTGCCGAGCTCAACGCTCGCGGCGCACGGCTCGCCCTGTCGGCCCGTAGCGGGGGCCGCCTGCGGGAGCTGGCGCGGGGCTTTGACGAGGCGCTGGTGCTGCCCCTCGACGTGACCGACTCCGGCGCCTTCACCCTGGCGATGATGCAGATCCTCGATGCCTGGGGTGGAGTGGATGTGGTGGTCCTGAGCGCCGGCACCTACATGCCGATGCGGGCCTGGGATCTCACCGTCGACACCGCCCGGCAGACGGTGCACACCAACCTCCTCGGGGTGGTCGATGGCGTGGCGGCGGTGGTGCCCCAGCTCCTGCGCCAGCGGGGTGGGGCGATCGCCATTGTCGGCGGTGTGGCGGGCTATCGGGGGCTGCCGGAGGCGCTGGCTTACGGGCCGAGCAAGGCGGCGCTGATCAATTTTGCCGAGACGCTGTACCTGGAGCTGGCGCCCCACGGCGTGTCGGTGTTCCTCATCAACCCGGGTTTCGTTGCCACGCCGCGGCTGATGGCCTGCGTGGATTTCGAGATGCCGGCGCTGGTCGGCGCGCCCGACGCGGCCCGCCAGATCATCGAAGGGATGGCCCGGGGGCGCTTCGAGATCCACTTTCCCCGACGCTTCACGCTGATGCTCAAGCTGTTGCGCTGCCTGCCCTACCGGATCTACTTCCGGGTGGCGGCCCGGAGCGGGGTGCGCCGAAGCGATGGTTGAATCATCCATCAACCCATATTGGGCTTTTCGGAGTTGTCCAGACCCGAAATGGGTATGGCTGGGGTGGTTTGTGTCAATGTGATTCGCGGGTGTCTGTTTTGATGTTGTTTAACTTTCCGGTCGCGCCGTCTCTCTAGAATCCGTTCCGTGACCGCGCCGCTTAGAGGGCGCTTCCTGGACGGAGAGTCTGATGGTGTTGATCAAGCGGGATGTGATCCTCAAGCCCTACGCGGTGCTGCGGCAGGGCCAGAACCGATGGGACGGCTGGTACGACGTCCTGCACAAGACCGATCGCCGTCCGATCCAGACTTTCGTGCGGGTGCCTTCGCCCGAGGGGTTTGCCAACGCAGAGCTGGCCTGCCAGGCGGCGGAGATCCTCGCCGAATGGGATTTCGAGCGGGGCTACGGGCTGAACCGCCCGAAGCGCTGAGTCTTTCCGCCCTTCCTTTTCCGTCCTCTTCCTTCGCCGTCCCTGTTTCGGGAGTCATCATGAAGATGCTTGTGCTGGGCGTTCTGATGTTGCCGCTGGCTGCCCAGGCCGCGGTTTACAAGTGCGGCGAGGGTGCCAACGTGGTGTTCACCGACCGGCCCTGCACCTACGTGGCGCCGGCGCCCAAGGCGGGCGCCACGGTTGTGCCGGTGGTGGTCACGCCGGCCGAGCTGGGCGCGCGTCCGGTGGTGAGTAATCGTGAGCCTTCGGGCGTCCGTCTGCTGCCGCGCTGATCCGCAGCCATCCCCGCAGTCTTTCCCGCAGTTTCTCCAGTCGCGTCTTCAGCCAGCCGCCCGGGCTGGCGTGTGAGGGCGCGATGCACACCAGCGAGCATGGCCGCTCCGCGCTCAGCCTGACCCATCCGGTAGTACTCACCACCCAGTCGTCGCCGGCGGCGAGATGCTGGCGGGGCGTGTGCAAGGTGTCGCCCAGCCAGCAGGGCGGGCCTTCGAGCCGGGCGGCGCCGTCGATCACGACGAGCCGGGTGCCGGCCGCGAGGTGTTTCATCCACTGTTCTGCGCGCTGAAGTTCGAGGCGGCGCGCGTCGTCGGCGGGTTGCTGGTCCATGGTCGTGCTCCTTGCTGGGGACGACGTCAGCCTACGGCCCGGGCGCTTGCCGCAACAGGCACAGGAAACGGCTTTCTGTATCGATGCAGTGCCGGATTTCTGCATCTGTTATTGTGCGCTTTGCGCCGATCTGTACCTTGGGGCCGATGGCCGGCCCGGGGATCATGGCGCGATGGATGCCGCCACCGTGGATACCCCGCTTTATCTCCAGCTTGCCGCCCACTACCGCCAGGCCATCGCCAGCGGCGTGCTCGCGCCCGGCGCGCGGATGCCGTCGGTGCGGGCGTTGATGCGCACCCACCGGGTCAGCCTGTCCACCGCGCTGCAGGCCTGCCGCAGCCTGGAGGACGAAGGACTGCTCGAAGCCCGGCCGCGCTCCGGCTACTTCGTGCTGGCGCCTCGGCGGGCGGTGCTCCAGCCGGTGCAGGAGCCCGAGCCCGGCGCCACGGCGGCTCCGCCAGATCCGGCGCCCTATTCCGGCATCCACGACCGCATCTCGGATTTCGTGGTGAAGTGCGAGCGCCATCCGGTGGTCACCAACTTGGCGCTGGCCTTCGGCTCGCCCGAGTGCTACCCCCAGGAAGCGCTGAAGAACGCCGCCCTGCGCGCCCTCCGGCGGCGCCCCGAGGTGCTGGTGAGCCCTGTGCCGCCCCAGGGCGATCCGGGTTTCCGGGCGGTGCTGGCGCTGCGGGCAATGGCGGCGGGGATGAGCCCGACGCCGGACGAGATCGTCGTCACCCACGGCTGCACCGAGGCGCTCAACCTGGCGCTGCGGGCGGTCACCCAGCCCGGCGACACCGTGGCGGTGGAATCACCCACGTATTTTGGCCTGCTGCAGGTGATCGAGAGCCTGGGCCTCCACGCGCTGGAAATCCCCACCAGCCCCAGCCGCGGGATGTCGGTCGAGGCGCTGGAGCTGGCCCTCGCCACCCATCCGCAGATCCGCGCGGTGGTGGTGGTGCCCAACTTCCAGAACCCGCTGGGCTGTGTGATGCCCGACGAGGAGAAGGCGCGCCTCGTGGCCCTGTGCGACGCGGCGAAGGTGGCGCTGATCGAGGACGACATCTACGGCGCCTTGAGCGACGACGATCTGCCGCTACGCACCGCCAAATCCTGGGACAAGAGCGGCAACGTGATCCACTGCGGCTCGCTGCACAAGACGCTGGCGCCGGGCATGCGCATCGGCTGGATGCTGGGCGGGCGCTGGCTGGCGCGCATCCGGATGCTCAAGCACGCCCAGAGCCGCGCCAATGACGCCCTGGCCCAACTGGCGATTGCCGAGTTCATGGGCAGCCACGCCTATGACCGCCATCTGGTGCGTCTTCGCCGGCTGCTCAAGGCCCAGCGGGCGGCCACGGCGGGGGCCATCGCGGCGTACTTTCCGGCCGGCACGCGGCTCAGCATGCCGTCGGGCGGGATGATGCTGTGGGTGGAGATGCCGGGTGGGCGGTCATCCGGCCAGGTGTTTGATACGGCGCTGGCGGAGGGCATCCGCGTGGCGCCGGGGCTGATGTTTTCCAACAGCGGCCGCTTCGATCACTTTTTGCGGATCAGCTGCGGCACGCCCTTCAACCCCAACATCGAGGCGGCGTTGAAGCGCCTCGGGCAGATCGTCGCGGCGGGCGGCTGAGGGCCGGCCCGCCACAGCGTGGGTCAGATCACCAGCTGGGTGCCCAGCTCGACGACCCGGTTGTTGGGGATCTTGAAGAAGTCGGTGGCGCTGGTGGCGTTCTTCGACATGAAGGCGAAGAGGCGCGCCCGCAGCGGGTGGATCTTGCGGCCCAGCACGCCGGGGATCACGGTCTCGCGCGAGACGTAGAAGGTGGTCTCCATGATCTCGAAGGGCTCGCCCAGGCGCCGGCAGTGCTCCAGCGCCTGAGGCACGTCCGGGTCTTCCATGAAGCCGTAGCGGATCACGATGCGCAGGAAGCCTTTTTCCATGCGGTGCAGGTAGAGGCGGTGCAGGTCGTTCACGTAGGGCGTGTCGGTGGTCTCGACGGTCACCAGCGCGACCCGCTCGTGGAGCACCTGGTTGTGCTTGAGGTTGTGCAGCAGCGCGGCCGGCACGCCTTCCTTGGAGCCGGTCATGAACACGGCCGTGCCGCTCACCCGGTGCACGTCCGATCCGAGCATCTTGAGGAAGGCCGGCATCGGCACGCCCTGCTTGGCCAGCTCGCGACGCACCAGCCGACGCCCGCGGCGCCAGGTGGTGAGCACCGTGAAGGACACGATCGCCATCACGATGGGGAACCACCCGCCTTGCGGAATCTTGATCGCATTGGCGGCGAAGAAGGCGATGTCGACAATCAGGAAGCCACCGGCCACCAGCGTCACCACCAGCGGATGCCAGCGCCACAGCAGCACCATCACGAAGGCCACCAGCACCGTGTCGATCAGCATCGTGCCCGTGACCGCAATGCCGTAGGCGGCCGCCAGGTTGGACGAGTTGCCAAAGCCCACCACCAGCGCCACCACGGCGAAGTACAGCGTCCAGTTGGTGAAGGGCACGTAGATCTGGCCTTCTTCCTTGCCGGAGGTGTGGATGATCAGCATCCGCGGCAGAAAGCCCATCTGCACCGCCTGCCGGGCCACCGAGAAGGCGCCGGAGATCACCGCCTGGGAGGCGATGACGGTAGCCATGGTGGCCAGCACCACCATCGGGATCAGCGCCCAGTTGGGGCCCAGGTGGAAGAACGGGCTCTCGATGGCGGCGGGTTCGTTGAGGAGCAGAGCGCCCTGGCCGAAGTAGTTGAGCACCAGCGCCGGCATGACAAAGCCGAACCACGCGAGGCGGATCGGGTAGCGGCCGAAGTGGCCCATGTCGGTGTAGAGCGCCTCGCCACCGGTGACGGCCAGCACCACCGAACCCAGCGCCAGGAAGGCGAGCCCCGGATGGTTGAGGATGAAGCGCGCCGCGTAGAGCGGGTTGAGGGCCGCCAGCACATCCGGGTGGCGGGCGATCTCGAGGGCGCCGAGCACCCCCAGCACGCCGAACCAGCCCACCATCACCGGGCCGAAGAACAGCCCGACGGTGCCGGTGCCGCGGCTCTGGATGAAGAATAGCCCGGTGAGGATCACCAGGGTGATCGGCAGCACGTAGGTCTTGAAGTCCGGCGAGACGATCTCGAGCCCCTCGACCGCCGACAGCACCGAGATCGCCGGGGTGATCATGCTGTCCCCGTAGAACAGCGCGGCGGCGAAGATGCCCAGCAGCGAGATCACCCAGGTCACCACCCGGTTGCGGGAGTTTTCGGTGATCAGCGAGAGCAGCGCCAGGGAGCCGCCCTCGCCGCGGTTGTCGGCCCGCATGATCACGGTGACGTACTTGAGGGTGACCAGCGCCATGATCGACCAGAACACCATCGACAGGATGCCGAGGATGTTGTCCGGGGTGACGTCGATGGGGTGATGGCCGTTGAAGATTTCCTTCAGGGCGTAGAGCGGGCTGGTGCCGATGTCGCCGAAGACGACACCGATCGCCGCAATCACCACCGGGGCCAGGCGCTTTTGTGAATGATCGTGGGACACGGTTGGGTTCTTTCTTTTCTTGTTTGCTTGAACGGAAGCAGGCAAAACACTCCCTCTTTGCCTGCAGCGCAGCGCAGATTGTCCGCCTTCCGCAGCGCGTCAAATTGACTTGGCTCAAGGCCTGCGCGCCCCCCAGAACATGCGCGCCGGTGCTGGCGGAGTGCAATCGGGCTAAGGGTTTGAGCTACGCGCTGCCCTTAGTGCGTCTTCGCACCTACAATGCGGGATTGTCGGGCCAGAACGGTCCGGATCTTGTCTTGAGGATGCGTGTATGAAGTCGAACGTGGGGAGCCTGGCCCGGTGTCTGGCAGTGGGGGTGTCAGGGTTGCTGGCGTCTGGAGCGGCGATGGCGGCGGGCGTTGAAGGCCCGGCGGTGGCCGGGATTCCGGTGGATTTCATCCTTTTCGCGCTGACCCTGCTGGGCGTCGCCCTGTTCCACGACCACACGTTGAAGGTCGGCCTGGTGGGGCTGACGGTGATCTCCGTCTATAAGCTGCTGTTTACCGGCTTTCAAGCCGGTCCGGGGCTTGGCGGACTGGTCGCCCACTTCGCCCACGAGTGGGTGACGCTGTCCAATCTCTTCCTGCTGCTGATGGGTTTTGCGCTGCTGGCGCGGCACTTCGAGAAGACCCGCATCCCGGTGATCCTGCCGCGCTACCTGCCGGCCGACTGGAAAGGCGGCTTCGTGCTGCTGGTGATGGTCTTCGTGATTTCCAGCTTCCTCGACAACATCGCCGCGGCGCTGATCGGCGGCGCAATGGCGCACTCGCTGTTCCGCGCCAAGGTGCACGTGGGCTACCTGGCAGCCATCGTCGCGGCGTCCAATGCCGGTGGGGCGGGCAGCGTGGTGGGCGACACCACCACCACCATGATGTGGATCGCCGGCGTGAGCCCGCTGGCGGTGGTCGAAGCCTTTGCCGGTGCGGCGGTGGCGCTGGTGATCTTCGGCATCCCGGCCGCACGGGTCCAGCACCGGCACTCGCCGATCATCCGCCACGCCCACGAGCACACCCACGTGGATATCCCGCGGGTCGGCATCGTGGTGCTGATCCTCGCCGCTGCGGTCACGATGAACGTGGTGGTCAACATTCACTTCACCGCGCTGGCCGACAGCTTCCCCTTCCTGGGCGTAGCGGTGTGGGCGGCGATCCTGCTCACCGTCGGCATCCGCCGGCCTGACTGGGAGGTGCTGCCGGAAACCTTCATGGGCACGGTCTTCCTGCTCTCGCTGGTGAGCTGCGCCTCGATGATGCCGGTCGAGAAGCTCCCCGCCGCGTCGTGGCAGACGGCCTTCGGTCTGGGCTTCGTGTCGGCGGTGTTCGACAACATCCCGCTCACCGCGCTGGCCCTCAAGCAGGGCGGTTACGACTGGGGTTTTCTGGCCTACGCGGTGGGCTTCGGCGGTTCGATGCTGTGGTTCGGCTCGTCGGCCGGCGTGGCGCTGTCCAACATGTTCCCGGAGGCCAAGTCGGTGGGTAACTGGCTGCGCCACGGCTGGTTCGTGCCGGTGGCCTACGTGGCGGGTTTTGCGGTGATGGTGCTGCTGGTGGGCTGGCATCCGACGGGCGACCTGAAGGCCGCGCTCCCGCACTAAGCCCAAAGGCCCCGCCGCCCGGCGGGGCCGCCTAGGAAATCAACGGCAATAACCCGAAACGGGTGCGAGCTGTGCAAGAATAAGACTCATTTGTGGCCCGCCGGGCCTTCGACCGGGAGGCTCCCATGGGGTTGCGTTTCAAGTTCAATCTGGTGCTGCTCGCCGTTTTTCTGGCCGGCTTTGCGGTTGCCGGCTACATCTCCCACGATCTGCTGCACCGCCAGGCCCGCGAGCGCGTGCTCGGCGAGGCGCGGCTGGTGATGGAAGCCGCGCTGGCGATCCGTGGTTACACCGTCGGGCAGGTCAAGCCGCATCTGATCGACCGCATGGAATCCACCTTCCTGCCCCAGACCATCCCCGCCTACGCGGCCACCGAAACCCTGGCCGAGCTCCACAAGAAATACCCCGACTACGACTACAAGGAAGCCACCCTCAACCCCACCAACCCCCGCGACCGGGCGGCGGACTGGGAGGCGGATCTGGTCAATGTCTTCCGCAACCGCGCCGACAGCCGCGAGATCAGCGGCCAGCGCGACACGCCCACCGGCCCGGCGCTCTACATCGCCCACCCGATCCGCATCGAATCGGCAGCCTGCCTCACCTGTCACAGCACGCCGGACGCCGCGCCGGCCAGCATGCTCAAGGTGTATGGCTCGGCCAACGGCTTCGGCTGGAAGCTCGACGAGGTGGTTGGCGCCCAGGTGGTGTCGGTGCCCATGTCGGTGCCGCTGGCCAGCGCCGACCAGGCCTTCCGCACCTTCATGCTGTCGCTGGCGGCGGTGTTCGTCGCGGTGTTCGTGGCCCTCAACCTGATGCTCTCGTGGCTCATCGTGGGGCCGGTGTCGCGCATGTCCGCGGCGGCCGACAAGATCAGCACCGGCGATTTCGACCAGCCCGAGTTCCCCGAGCAGGGGCGTGACGAAGTGGCCGTGCTGGCCAGTTCCTTCAACCGCATGCGCCGCAGTCTCGAGAAGGCCATGCAGATGATCGACGGCTGAGGGCCCAGATGACCGACCAGCCGGTTCTGCCCGAAGGGCACCTGCTCAACGAGTACCGCATCGAGCGGGTGCTCGGCGGCGGGGGCTTTGGCGTCACCTACCTGGCCCACGACACCAACCTGGATTGCCCGGTGGCGATCAAGGAATACCTGCCCAAGGATGCCGCCGTGCGCCGGCCCGACTTTAGCGTTGAGCCCCGCTCCGACGACGCCCGGCGGGCCTTCGACTGGGGCCTGCAGCGCTTCCTGCTCGAATCCCGGGCGCTGGCGAGCTTCCACCACTCGGGCATCGTGCGGGTGCTGCGCTACTTCCTGGCCAACGACACCGCCTACATGGTGATGGCCTACGAGACCGGCCAGCCTCTACAGCGCTGGCTGGTGGGCCGGCTGCCGCTCGACCGGGCGAGCCTGCTGCGCATCGTGCGCCCGCTGCTCGATGGCCTCGAGGCGGTGCATGGCGCCGGCTTTCTGCACCGGGACATCAAGCCCGGCAACATCTACATCCGCGACGACGGCTCGCCGGTGCTGCTGGATTTCGGCTCCGCCCGGCGCGTGGAGGCCGACAACGTGGATCAGTCGCTCACCGCGGTGGTGAGCCCCGGCTTCGCGCCGGCCGAGCAGTATCACCGCCACGGCAAGCAGGGCCCGTGGACCGATCTCTACGCCCTGGCCGGGGTGATGTACTGGATGGTCACCGGCCACCTGCCGATGGAATCCCTCGCCCGCATGCGCGAGGACACCATGCCGGCGGCGGCGCGGATCGGCAACGTGGCGGTGTTCGGCATCGGCCTGCTCAACGCCATCGACTGGGCCCTGAAGCCCGACGAGAACGCCCGCCCGCGGGATGTGGCGGCCTTCCGCCGGGCCTGCCTCGCCCCGCCGGCCGGGGGCGAAGGGCCCGCCGAGCCGCAGCCGGAGGCGCCGTTTCCGCTGGGGTTGTCGGCGGCCGAGGCGCGCACCTTCATCGCCGCGGTGCTGTTCGCCGATGTCACCGGGCCGTTTGGCGACGACGCCCTGCGCACCGAAGGCCGCACGCGGCTGGCCCGGATGCTCACCCAGGCGGTCGCGCCCCTGCCGCCCACCAGCCGGCTGGCCTTGAACACCAAGGAAGGCTGCGCCGTCTGCTACGTGGGCGATCCGGAAGACGCCCTGCGCGCCGCCACCCAGATCGGCGATGCGGCGGCGGGCGAAGGCCTGGGCGTGCAGATGGGCATCAACCTGGGCCCGGTGCGGGTGGCGTCGGACGCCGGCGGGCGCTCGCGCATCCTGGGCGATGGCATCGCCACCGCCTGTCGCGTGATGCGCCTCGCGGAGCCGGGCCGGGTGCTGGTTTCGCGGGCGTACTTCGAGGTGATCCACCACCTCAAGCGCAACGCGGCGGCGTGCTTCCAGAACCTGGGGGTGCGCCGGGATGCCGAGGCGCGCGAGCACGAAGTCTTTGCCTACGCGGGCGAGGGGGGCGTGGCGGGCGGTGTGCCCCTCGATCCGTCGATCCCGCGACCGATGGCCGGCGCCGATCTCACTCCGGCGGTGATCGATGCCGCAGAACGCAGCCTTGCGCTGCACATCGGCCCGATGGCGAAGGTGCTGGTCCGCCGCACCGTGCCACGGGCGGCCAACGGGGCAGAGCTGCACCACCTGCTGGCCGAGATGATTCCCGACCCGGCGCCGCGGGCGGCGTTTCTGGCGGGGGTGACGTCCGGCGAGGTGTTGTCCGGCTCACGGCCGGTGAGCGCCGCCCGACCCGTGTCGATGTCGGCCGGGGGCGCATCGCAGGCGCAGCGCGCGCTTGAAACGCCTGCCGCGGCGCTGGCCGACGACGCTCTGGCGCGGGTCGAGACGCTCTTTGCCCGCTACATCGGGCCGATGGCGAAGGTGCTGGTGAAGCGTGAGGCGAAGGGCGTCGATTCGATCGAGGCCCTGTGCCGGGCGCTGGCCGGGCACATCGACAAGCCGGCCGACCGCCTGCGTTTTCTGGCCGACGCGGGTTTCTGAGGGCTTACGCGGAGGGCGCGGGAAAGCCGTGCTTGTGGCAGGCGGCGATCAGGGCCGCCTCGGCGATCTCGAAATCAAAGCTGCGCAGGGCGTGCTCGATGGCGCGGAAGTCGGTGCCGAAGGCGCAGCCGAGGAGGCCCGCGTGAGTTTCGACCACCCGGATCGCCGCCATGTCGCAATCGATCAGGAGTGGCAGCAGTTCGGCGCAGACGGCAGCGAGCTGATTCCGGTCCACCGGGCCGTGCTGCGGCGCAGGGGCGGGCTCCGGTGGGAGCGTGTCGTCGAGCGCAGCCATCAGCGCCTGCAGTTCGGCGCGGAAGTGCCCCAGGAGGGTTTCCACCTCGGCCCGGGGGCGGGCGTCACGCAGGGCTTGTTCCAGATTCTGGGCAACGGGCTGGAGCCGGTAAGCGCCAAAGGTGCCCGAGAGCCCTTTCACGGTATGGGCGCAGCGCGTTGCTGCAGGGCAGTCTTCGGCGGCAAGGGCGTCGGCGATCACCGTGGCGGCGTTGCGCTCGGTGGCGACGAAATCCCGCAGCAGCGCCAGATACAGCTCGGGATCGCCTTCCATCCGCCGCAGGCCGCTGGCGATGTCGAGGCCGTCGATGGGGCCGGGGAAGCCCGGAATCGGGCTCGCGGACGGCTCGTCTGGCCTGGCGGGTGAAGACATGTCGGGCTCCGTCGGGCGCTTCATGGGAGTGGGGCAGACTCGGTCGGGATCATGGACTTCCCGGTAACCGTTGCGGCGGTGGGGGCACGCCAGGTCAGACGATCATCGTCTTGCAGGCCTTGGCGCATTCTGCGCAGCTTTCCATGCACTCCTTGCAAGGCTTGTGCTTGGCCGCGTGCTTCTTGCATTCGGCTTCGCAGTTCTTGCAGACATCCACGCACAGGGCGGCGAGCCTGGGCGCGAACTTCGATTCGGCGCCCGCCAGGGTGATCAGCGCGCGGCAGCTGGCGAGCATCTCGCGCACGCTGGTGGCACAGGCGGCCATGGCCTTGTCGCCTTCGCCCAGCAGCATGATGCAGTGGGTCAGGCAGATCTCGCCCTTCTCGATGCAGATGCCGGCGGTGTCGAGCACGGCCTGCCACGGGTGAGCGCCTTCGTGGTGATGGTGGCTGTGGTCGTCGGCGGCGACGGCAGTGCCGGCGCTGGCAAGCAGGGCGCCGGTGGCGAAGAGGGCTTCACGACGGTTCATGGTTGTTCTCCCGGAGATTATTTGGTGCTGGAATCGGCGCTGCGGTTGGAGCCGTCGAGGCGGCGCGCTTCTTCTTCGCTGATGTATTCGAACACGCGCACCACCTTCTGTACGCCGTTGGTGCTGCGGGCCACTTCGGTGGCGGCATCGCCTTCGCGCTGGCTCACGAGGCCCAGCAGATAGACCGTGCCGGCTTCGGTGACGACCTTCACGTGGGGGAGGTGAAATTCCTTCTGATCCACGAAGCGGGCCTTCACCTTGGAGCTGATGTAGCTGTCGTTGGTGCGGGCGGTGAGGGTGCTGGTGGGGGCCACGCGCAGCTCATTCACTACTTCGCGGACGTTATCGACCGACGCGGCGAGGCGCCCGGCTTCCTCGCGGGAGGCCTCGTTGAAGGCTTCGCCGGTGAGCAGCAGCTTGCGGTTGAAGGAGGTGGCGTTGACGTGGACCTTGTCGCCCAGGCTGTCGTTGATCCACTTGCCGGCCTTCCACTCGATGCTCTCGTCGTCCACGTAGGCGCCGGAGCTGCGGCGGTCCGCGGTCATCGCCACGGCTACGCCGGCGCCGCCAACGAAGACCGGAATGCAGCCCTGCATGACCGAGGCGGTGCCCAGGGCGAGGAGGAGCGAGGCGAGCAGCTTGCGGGGGAATTTCATTCTTCTACTCCGAGAAAGAGGCAGTCGATGCCGTCACACAGGCAATGGAGGGTGAGCAGGTGGACTTCCTGGATGCGCGCGGTGCGGTCGGCGGGCACGCACAGGTGGATGTCGTCCGGGCCGAGCAGGGCGCCCATCTCGCCGCCGCCCTTGCCGGTGAGCGCGACCACGCGCATCTCGCGCTCGTGGGCGGCGTGGATGGCTTCGATCACGTTGGGCGAGTTGCCGCTGGTGGAGATCGCCAGCAGCACGTCGCCGGGCTGGCCGAGGGCGCGCACCTGCTTAGAGAACACCTGGCTGAAGTCGTAGTCGTTGGCGATGGAGGTGAGCGTGGACGAGTCGGTGGTCAGCGCAAAGGCGGCCAGCGGCGGGCGCTCCATCTCGAAACGGTTGAGCAGTTCGGCCGCGAAGTGCTGGGCGTCGGCGGCCGAGCCGCCGTTGCCGCAGGCGAGGATCTTGCCGTTGGCCATCAGGCTGTGGGTCATCGCCTCGATGGCATGGGCGATGGGTTCGGCCATGAACTCGAGGGCGGACAGCTTGGTGTGGGCGCTGTCGGTAAATTGCTGGGCGATGCGGGCGACGAGATCCATGGGGTATCCGGAAGGCGCGCCAGAGGCCGGCGCATACAGGGCAAGCGATACGGTGAAAGCCGGCGCGATTCTAGCATCCGTGCCGAAATGCGCAGTTGCCGGGAGAAATCCGCTTACAAACCGACATATACGTCGACCCGCACCCGCTTCCAGGGGTTCCGGTCGGTGGTGAGGCGCCCGATGCGCCCGGCGATGGGCGTGCCCCGGTCCATCTCCTCGGCCACGTCGCGGTTGTCGCTGCGGGGCAGGTAGCCGAGCTTGGCGCCGCGCCATTCGATGCGCACCGCGAAGGGGTCGTGGCGGTTGTCGGGCTCGCGTACGAGGGCGAGGCGGTCGCCTTCGCGCATCTCGTCCCACAGGATCTTGCCGCCGTAGTACTGGAAGCCGGCGAGCGGCGAGCTCTGCACCAGGATGCGCATCTGCTGGGCACTGGCCGGGGCGGCGAGGGCGCACGCCAGAGTCGCCGTACACAAGATTTCACGAAGCATCGAAGGCCCCGCGAATCCACTCGATGCGGGCGGCGTCGAGGCCGTCGAGGAGGATCGCGTCGAAGCGGCAGGCCCGGTTGGCGTGGCGTCGGCCGTCACCGGCCAGCCAGTGCTGGGCGGCGAGGATCACCCGCTGCTGCTTGCTGGCGGTGATGCTGGCCGCCGCGCCGCCAAAGCGGCCGTTCTTGCGCAGGCGCACCTCGGCAAACACCAGGCTGCGGCCGTCGTCGGCGATCAGGTCCACCTCGCCGCCGCGGCAGCGCACGTTGCGGGCAATGATCGTGAAGCCGTGGCGTTCCAGGTGCCGGGCCGCCAGCGCCTCGGCGGCCGCGCCGTCCCGCAGGTGGGCGGCTTGCATCGGCGCGCCGTCGCGCCCACAATCGCCCTCCGCCGATATTTCCTGCGACGCGCGTCGCGCCCGCCATGCATCCCACACTGCCGGAATCTCCGCTTGCCAAGACGCCGTCATTGTATGTGGTGGCCACCCCGCTGGGGAACATGAATGACATGGGCTTGCGTGCGCTGGCCGTGCTCAAGGCCGTCGACGCCATCGCCGCCGAGGACACCCGGCACAGCCAGCGCCTCCTCGACGCCTTCGGCATCACCACCCGCCTCGTCGCGCTCCACGAGCACAACGAGCAGGCCGCCGCCAGTCTGGTCATCCGGATGCTCGAAGAGGGCAAGCACGTGGCGCTGATCACCGATGCCGGCACGCCGGCGGTGTCCGATCCCGGCGCGCGGGCCGTGGCGCGGGTGCAGGAGGCCGGTCATCCGGTGGTGCCGGTGCCCGGTGCCTGCGCGGCGATCGCGGCGCTTTCGGCCTCGGGCCTGGCGGATGGGCAGTTCCATTTTCATGGATTCCTGCCCACCAAGTCGGCGGGTCGCAAGGCCGCGCTGGAAACCCTGCGCAGCGTGCCCGGCACGCTGGTGTTCTACGAAGCGCCCCACCGTATCGCCGAGACCCTCGCCGACATCGCCGCAACCCTCGAGCCGACCCGCCAGATCGTCGTTGCCCGGGAAATCACCAAGCTCTTCGAGCAGATCGTGCGGATGCCGCTCGCCGATGCGCCCGGCTGGCTGGCCGAAGATCCGAACCGCTCCCGCGGCGAGTTCGTGCTGCTGGTCTCCGCCGCCCCGCCGACCGAAGGGCTGTCGCCCGAAGCCGAGCGGGTGCTGGGCCTGCTGATGGCCGAGCTGCCCCTCAAGACGGCGGCGCGCCTCGCCGCCGAGATCACCGGCGCCCCGAAGAACGACCTCTACGCCCACGGACTGCGCGTCAAATCGAGCGCCGACGATGGGGAATGATGTCGTCGGGCTGCTAAAATGCCTCAACTGTTAAATATTGATTCTTTGGACGGACGCTCATGTCGACCCTGACCCTCACCCGCCCCGACGACTGGCATCTGCACGTGCGTGACGGCGAAGCCCTCGCCGCCGTCGTGCCGGATACCGCCCGCCGCTTCGGCCGGGCGCTGATCATGCCCAACCTGCGTCCCCCGGTCACCACCGTCGACCAGGCCGCCGCCTACCGTGATCGCATCCTCGCCGCGGTGCCCGCAGGGCTCAAGTTCGACCCGCTGATGACGTTGTACCTCACCGACACCCTCAAGCCCGAGGAGATCGACAAGGCCGCCGACAGCGGCTTCGTGGTCGCCGCCAAGCTCTACCCGGCCGGCGCCACCACCAACTCGGACGCCGGTGTCACCGACATCGCCCGCATCTACCCCGTGCTAGAGCGGATGGCGGAGCGGGGCATCGTTCTCTGTGTTCATGGCGAGGTAACCCATGCTGACGTTGATATCTTTGATCGCGAGCGCGTCTTTATCGATCGCGTACTGGCGCCGGTTGCAGCGCGCTACCCGTCCCTGCGCATTGTCTTCGAGCACATCACCACGTCCGAAGCGGCGCAGTTCGTGACCGAAGCGGGGCCGAACGTGGGTGCCACCATCACCGCCCACCACCTGCTCTACAACCGCAACGCCATCTTCACCGGTGGCTTGCGTCCGCATTACTACTGCCTGCCCGTGCTCAAGCGCGAAACCCACCGGGAGGCGCTGGTCCGCGTGGCCACCTCCGGCAGCCCCAAATTCTTCCTCGGCACCGATTCGGCGCCCCACGCCAAGAGCACCAAGGAAGCCGCCTGCGGCTGCGCGGGCTGTTACACCGCCCACGCCGGCATCGAGTTGTATGCCGAAGCCTTCGAGCAGGCCGGTGCCCTCGACAAGCTCGAGGCCTTCGCCAGCTTCAACGGCCCCGATTTCTACCGCCTGCCCCGCAACACCGACCGGATCACCCTGGTCAAGGAAAGCTGGGGCGTGCCCGCCGCGGTCGATTACCTGCCCGGCGATCCGCTGGTCCCGCTGCGTGGCGGCGAAACCATCGGCTGGAAACTGAGCTGACCCTATCCCCCTGACTTGACGATGCGCCCGACCTTGAAGCGACTGTTGATCCTTGCCCTCCTGCCGCTGCTTACAGCCTGCGAATATGAGGGCGCAGCCTTTCTCATCGACGGTCGTGACCAGTCGATTTCCCTCGTCCGCGAGCAGCAATTCTTCTGGAACGACGAGGTCAGCCAGGCCATCGTCGTCTCCCGGATGCCCACCTGCCTGCGCCGTTACAGCATCAAATCCGGCGTGGCAGGCAGCGTGAAGATGGAAGTCTTCGAGGCGGGCGACATGCTGTGGGCGCTCAAGCAGGGCAAGAACTGGTATCTCGCCGGCACCGAACGCTGCGAGCTGCAGGTCTGGAAGGACGCCCCCGCCGAGCCGCCTGGCCGGCTGGTCGGCACCTTCACCCGCAAGGCCGACCGCCTGCAGTTCGTCGCCGCCGACAAGCCCGCCACGCCGATCAAGCCTGCCGGCGAATGAGCCCGGCGGCGCTGGCCGGCCTCCCGCTGTTCGAATCCATCACCGGGCTGCTCGCCCGGTTTCCGTTTCCGCAACTGCCCGATGCAGCGGCGCTCAGCGCGTTGCTCTCCGAAGTCGCCCCCGACGCCCGCGCGGGCTCCGGCCTGCCGATCCGCTTCACGCTCCCGCCGGCTGGCGACATCGCCTACGAGCAGCACATCCACGCCACCGGCCAGGTGCCCACCCGCGCCGACGACTGGCACGACTTCTTCAATGCGCTGGCGTGGTGCGTCTGGCCGACGAGCAAGGCGGCCTGCAACGGGCTGCACCTGCGTGAGCAGCAGGCTCGCCACGGCGCCGGCCTGCCCGGACGCGGCCCGTTGCGCGATGCGCTCACCCAGTTCGACGAATGCGGCATCGTCGTCGTGTCGTCCGACCCGGCCATCCCCGCGCTCCTGGCCCGCCACGAATGGGAGGCCGCCTTCTGGCAACATCGCCAGCGGATCGCCGACACCACCCGCTTCCTCATCTTCGGCCACGGCAGCTGGGACCAGCTCCGCGCGCCCTTCGTCGGCCTGTGCGCCAAGGCGCTGTATCGCGTGGTCGAGCCCGGCTGGCTGGATTTGCCCGATGCCGATCGCCAGCGCGAGACCGACGTCTGGCTGGCGGATCGCCTCACCCGCCAACCTTTCGGCAAGGCCGATCTCTTCCCGCTGCCGCTGCTCGGTGTGCCCGGCGTGACGCCCGCCAGCGAATCGCCCGACTACTACCGCGACACCCGCCAGTTCCGCCCGCTCCGTGCTGCGCATCGCGGCGACATGCACACAAGGCTGTAAGCGCCCCGCGATTTGCGGGAAAATAGCGGGCTTGCCGGATGCCGTCCGGGTGTGCCCGCGCACCGGCCCCGAATTCAATCTCCAGGAACCGCCATGCTGCAGAAATTCTCCGCCTTCCCCGGCGTCGCCGGCCCCGTCGTCGTCATCGTGATGGACGGCTACGGCATCCCCAAGAACGACGCCGGCAGCGCCATCGCCGCCGCCCGCAAGCCGACCCTCGACAAGCTCTTCGCCGAATGCCCGCACATCACCCTGCGTGCCCACGGCACCGCGGTCGGCATGCCGTCGGATGACGACATGGGCAATTCGGAAGTCGGCCACAACGCCATCGGCGCCGGCCAGGTGTATGCCCAGGGCGCCGCGCTGGTGGCCAACGCGATCGCCGACGGCGCCATCTGGGCGGGCGAGGCGTGGAAGGAGATCGTGGCGGGCGCCAAGGCCGGCCGGGGCGTCATCCACTTCATCGGCCTGTTCTCCGACGGCAATGTGCACAGCCACATCGACCACCTCAAGGCGATGGTCGCCCAGGCCAAGGTCGAAGGCGTGAAGACGGTGCGCATCCACGCCTTGCTCGACGGTCGCGACGTGCCCGAAACCAGCGCCCTCGACTACGTGGTGCCCTTCGAGGCCTTCCTGGCCGAGGTGAGCACCGACGGCTTCGATGCCCGCATCGCCTCCGGCGGCGGCCGCCAGTACATCACCATGGACCGCTACGACGCCAACTGGCCGATGGTCGAGAAGGGCTGGAAGACCCACGTGCTGGGCGAAGGCCCGCAATTCGCCAACGCCACCGAAGCCGTGAACGGCCTGCGTGAGAAGAACCCCGGCACCATCGACCAGGATCTGCCCGAGTTCGTGATCGCCGAGGGTGGCAAGCCCATCGGCACGATTGAAGATGGCGATTCCGTCGTCTTCTACAACTTCCGCGGCGACCGGGCCATCGAGATCACCCGCGCCTTCGTCGAGGCCGATTTCGACAAGTTCGACCGCGTGCGCGCGCCCAAGGTCACCTACGCCGGCATGCTGCAATACGACGGCGACCTGCAGCTGCCCAAGCGCTTCCTGGTTGCCCCGCCGGCCATCAAAGATACGTCCGGCGAGTGGTTCAGCAAGATGGGCCTCGCCCAGTTCGCCTGCTCCGAAACCCAGAAGTTCGGCCACGTCACCTACTTCTGGAACGGCAACCGCTCCGGCAAGTTTGATGGCGAGACCTGGCAGGAAGTCCCGAGCGACGTGGTGCCCTTCGAGCAGCGTCCGTGGATGAAGGCCGCCGAGATCGCCGACGCGATGATCGCCGCGGTCAAGTCCGGCCAGTACAAGGTGCTCCGCTGCAACTTCGCCAACGGCGACATGGTCGGCCACACCGGCAACTTCCGCGCCGCCACCATGGCCGTCGAAGCCGTCGATCTGGCCCTCGCGCGTCTCCTGCCCGCCATCGAGGCGGCCGGCGGCGTGGCCCTCATCACCGCCGACCACGGCAACGCCGACGAGATGTTCGAGCTCGACAAAAAGACCAAGCAGCCCGCCCAGAACAAGGACGGCAGCTTCAAGGCCAAGACGGCGCACACCCTCAACCCGGTGCCGTTGGTGCTGTTCGACAAGGTGACCGGCGGCAAGCTGGGCCTCAAGCAGACGGAAACCGCCGGCCTCTCCAACATCGCCGCCACCGTCGCCAATCTGGTCGGGCTCGAGAAGCACGCCAAGTGGGACGTCAGCGTGCTTGAAGTGAAGTAAGCCGGATCGGCCGCAGTCTGGCCACAAAGTGCAAAGGGCGCGTACCGCAGGGTGCGCGCCCTTTGTCTTTCAGCCTGCCACGCCTACGCGGCGCTCTTCGAGCCCGGCGGAAACAGCCTGCCCAGCACCGCCATCAGCGCCGCCGGCTTGAAGGGCTTGATGAGGTAGCCGTTCACCCCCAGGTCGCGCAGTTCCATCACCCGCCCGGGGTCGTTCTCGGCGGTCACCATGATGATGGGCAGTTTCGTGTCGGTGGCGCGGATGCGCTGGACGAGCTCGCTGCCGTTCATTTCCGGCATGTTCCAGTCGCTCAGCACCAGATCGAACTGCTTCTTCGAGAGCAGATCGAGCGCAGCCTGCCCGTTGCCTGCGCCATAGGCCTCGTAGCCCTCGCTCTTCAGCAGCGCCATCACGACACTCCGTATGGACGCCATGTCATCAACCACCAGAACGCGTCGCGCTGCCTTGTTCATGCAACTGGCTCCCGTCGGCTAAGTCTCATCTCCCCGCTGCGCCCGGTGCCAGCCGTTGATCCCGATCCACAGCACGAAGACCAGCACCCACAGGCCGCACACCGCATCCGTCAAAGGTTTGCCAAAAGGCCCACCTTCAACGGCACCTAAACTCCAATAGCGGCTGCGGCCACGATGATCTTGAACCGCATGCCAGCCGTGGATCGCGGCGCCTTCTTTCTGGTGCGCGCCCTCTGTGCCCTGCGCCGTGTTTCCACCCGCCCACGTCAGCCCTCTACCGGCATCTGCGAAACGCTATTTCTGCAACTTCAAACTGAGCAAAAAGTGCATGGCCACACCACAGGCAACCGCAAGGAAGGCGCAGATGAATGCTGGAATCAAGAACAGAATGGAGAAAATGGTGACGGCTGCCTTATTTGCCAAAATCTCGGTGCTTTCGCCAAAAATGAACAGGAAAATTCTTGAGGTGGCCGATATGGAGCCGACCAGAATCACGAAACAGACAAATCTGGCGATGAAAACAGCCGACACAGAGGCGGCATTCGACTTGATCTTGAGAAATGTAATCTTCTGGGAGAAAAACGAGATGGCAACAACCAGAAGGATGGAGAGTGCAAACGAGAAGAGCAGGAAGGCGTCGGGCCAAAAAATCACTTCAAGCAGCGGGGATCGTGAGGCAAGTGGTTCGACGTTCGTTCCAAAGATTATTTGTTTTATGTCGTCCAGACTCACGCCAGTTTCCTTCGCTGCAAGTGTTCCCGATATCGATGTTGCCCGATGGCTTGTCGGCCGCGCTGCCGTTGCGCTGCGTCGGGCAACCCGACATCCGCCAGCCTAAGCCGCATCTCCCCGCCGCGCCCAGCGCCAGCCGCTGATCCCGACCCACAACACGAAGACCAGCACCCACAGGCCAAACACCGCATCCGCCAAGGGTTTGCCGAGCAGGGCCGCAAAGCCCACCTTCAACGGCACCCCAAGCCCGATAGCGGCTGCAGCCACAACGATCTTGAACAGCAGGCCGCCCGTGGATGGCTGCGCCTTGTTCCGGGTGAGCGCCCGTCGTGCCCTGCGCTGCGCCTCCACCGCATCCAGATCCGCCTCCACCCGCATCGGCCCATCTCGAAAGGTGGCCCACGCCAGATACCCGAAGAGCACGCACACCACCACGAAAAACACCGTCATCAGGCTGAACTGGATCGGCGACGCGCTGAAGAAGACCCGCGTCGACTTCGCACCATGGTATTGCCCGCTCGCCAGCCCCTCGACGAGCATCTTGGCCGAGCCGAGGGAGAAGAGGGCGGAGCAGAGGAGGACGGCGAGGTAGCGGAGGGGCATGGGGGAGCGGTTGAGGGTGCTTTCGACCCAAAGGCGACGGTCAGGGCTATGTAAAACGGGCCTTCAACGTGGTATTGAGGCGCCTGCGCGGCATTTTGCGGAGGTCACCTTGAATGCACGGTTAAGGCTCATTGCTTACCTTTTCACTTGATTTGCTAGCCTGACTACTCTTGACTTGGGTGGCCCCCACCTCTGGTACGGCGGGTTTTACAACGGACGAGACGGGGGATATTTGAGAAACCGTATTTTGTTGAACGGGGCAATCGCATGCAAATTGGGGCAGAGTCTCGGGCTTTTGTAGGAAGGATGTTAAAAATGCTCCACCAACAACACCAACGAGGCCGGCGACAGTTGCGATATAGCCAGGCCGCGCTTGAATACGCGCCAGACGTTCGGAGAGCATGTGTTCGGCAACGATCAGCTTTTCGGCTTCGCCAGCAAGGTTTCGGATACGGGCCTCGTTGATAACTTTAGCGAGTTGCCATACATCCATACGTCGAAGTTGCTTTTCTTCATCGGTCCAGTGGCACCACCAGTAGGCGTACTTATTCCTGGCGAAGAAGCCCTTGAGTCGGTCAATTAACTTAGTGCGCATGGGATGATGAGCCTTGCCCGGCGCTACATGGCATTAGTTGTACAGCATCCGAAGACAAAACATGGCGCGGTCACCGGCCTAAAGATTGTTGTCAACATAGGTGTCAGTAGCCTTTACGATATCTTTGATAAAGCGAATCACTTTTTCCAGTTCGTCGCGTTTGATTAAATGCGCAACGGGAGAACCGTTGTTTATGGGCTTGGATCGGTGCACTGCATCACCGCGTTTGCCTATCCAACTATTCAATGTGCTTCTCGCTTTTTCAGGCTCATAGTTAGCCCATGACCATCCTTCGGTGACATCAAGACCTAGGTACTCTTGAAATATGCGTTTTGTTTTGTCCGAGCTTGGGTTGTGGAATTGCTTAAGATCGGTTTGCAGTTTTTTCAGGACAAAATCACCGACGTAGCTGCCTGCGACCACAGCAAGTTTCTTGTTCATTTCTTCGAGTAGCCGATCCTCGACGTAGGTTTCCCAGGCAGTTAGGGCCATAACCAAGCCGGCACGTTTCAGTACTTCGGCATTTGCAGGCGGTGGATTTGTATTGATAGCGTCGAAGTGGGCGAGTAGTTCTTCCGCATCCTTGATGCCGTACTCAAAACTCTGGTATGCGCGGGACATGAGAGTCTCTAAGTTAAAAAAGATCGCATTATTGCTGCAAAAGCTGACTTGGTGCTATTCAATGTTAGGCAACCGCTTTATGCCAACGACTGCTTTGGATCAATGATCCGTACAGCCGTATCTGACCGACAACAGCCCAAATCTAAACTGCCAACAGTCAGCAGCATCTCACCCAACCGTCCCTACTTCCACCCCCAACCGATCCAGATTCTCCTCATTCGCCGGCTTCACGATGTGGGCGACGGCTTCGGCGATGCGGGTGTCGGCGAAGGTCTGATCCCAGTGGAGCGTGGTGCCGTCGCCGGTGGGTTCGAGGGTGATGGCGAGCCGGAAGAAGGGCGCGCAGGTGTGCTGGATCACCACACGGCGTTCGGGTTCGATGTGCTCGAAGCGGGACTCGTTAGGATGGACCGTGCCGTCCGGCCCGATCATGTCGAAGCGCCATTCGCCGCCGGGCTGGAAGTCGAAGGCGTGGAAGCGGTTGCTGAAACCCAGCGGCCCCCACCATCGGACGAGGCGTTCGGGGTTGCGGATGGCCTCGAAGAGGGTGGCTGGCGAAGCGGCGAAATAGCGGGTGGTGCTGAAGGTGGTCATGGCTTTGCGTCGCCTCCGGGTGTGGGCTGTCGAGCGGGGTGTGCAATCCAACTATAGCGATTGCCACCGTGGCGTGTCAGATGGTCGAGCGGCTGAAAGCGTATTGGCAGGAGGGGCGGCGCAGGCCGCCATCTGCAATTGCCTGCCCGGCAGTCGTGCTGTGCTCCCGGGCCATGCAACAGCCCATCAGCCCTTGTCGGCAGCCTTGGCTGCGCGCTTGGGGCGGTTGCGGTCGGATTTCTTCTTCATGCCCAGCGCGACGATCTGGTCGGAGTCGGGCCCGAAGAGGACGATGGCTTCGTCCTTCGCGCCCAGAGCGATCTTGTGGACGGTGCTGCGCTCATTGAGGAGGGCGCTGCGGGCGGCGGCAACGGCATTTTCAGCGTGGATGAGGGCGGTTTCGAACTCGCTCATCCGCTGTAGCGCCGCCATTGCGGATTCGAGGCTGTAGGCGGGGTTGTGCGGGGTGTAGCCATCGATGCCGCTGAGGGCGCGCAGGGTCTCGATGTCGGCGTCGAGGATGGATTGGGGGATGCGTTTCGGGGTGGCGCTCACCGCTGTCTCCTATGGGCTGTGTGAATAAAGATACAGTTTGCGCGATATTATCATTGGATATGTGGTATGGGAATATTGCGAATGCATTGCGGGTGGGTTTTGCGGTGCGTCGATGTTCTGCCGACAGCACCCTTGTGGGCGGGTGCGTAGCTGGAAGCGGGCAGATTGCGTGCTTTGTGCGGGTGGGTGGATATGCTTGCACAGCGCCTGTAGATCGATGTGCACGGTGTGTTGATGATCTACACGAGGGTGTAGATCGATGTTCGCCGGGTGTAGATCGATGTTCACGAGGTGTATTCGATCTACACCCGCCTGTATTCGATTGTTCACGACGTGTAGATCATCAACACCAGCGTGATGAACGATTCACACCCGTGAATGAAGCATTCGCAGCCCTGAGTGATGTGTTGCAGGGTGGTGGGTTGATACCTCGGTGGATCGATCTGTAGGTCGGACTTCAGTCCGACAACGCCCCTGGCCTCCTCGACCATCGTGTCGGACTGAAGTCCGACCTACAGGGGGTTGGCGCTGGTTTCATGCACCAATCCGGGGCTTGCTGCACCGCAGTAGGGCTGATTTTTGCCCTCGAACCCCCGGTTTTCCGCGAAAAACCGCCTGGCACGATGCCTGCTATGTGGTTGTTGCCCGCTGGCAGTGTCGTCGCGGGCGGTATTGCCTCCGCCAACGACGGCGGGACCCGAGAGAGTGGGGCGCGTGTGCGTCTGCAACCTCGTTGTTCCAACCCGACTTTGATCCGCGTTCCGCGGGGGCCGTGATGTCTGCGCCGCTCATCTCCCGAGCACTGGCAAGGATGTCCTGGATGTCCCCCGGCAGGGGCAGGACGTGCAGGATTCATCATGAAAATCATTGTTGTCGGCCACGGCATGGTGGGCCACAAGTTCCTCGA
>NZ_CALAYQ010000167.1:0-40349 GCF_937894855.1 uncultured Zoogloea sp. | reverse complement strand
AGATCGTCCGCGGCATCAAGTACGGCGTGCGCAAGATCAACATCGACACCGACATTCGCCTCGCCATGACCGGCGCGATCCGCAAGTTCTTCGTCGAGAACCCCTCCAAGTTCGACCCGCGCGAGTTCCTCAAGCCGGCCCGTGAAGCCGCCAAGCAGGTCTGCAAGGCCCGCTTCGAAGCCTTCGGCACCGCCGGCAACGCCAGCAAGATCAAGCCGATCAACCTCGACAAGATCGCCGCAGCCTACAAGAGCGGCGCCCTGAACCAGGTCATCCGCTAAGCTAGGCCCGGCCGGGCACTTCGCCCGCCGCCGCGTGTCACACTCAGGGCCGGAGATTTCCGGCCCTGTTTCATTTTCTGGAGACATTCCCCGATGCCCGTGCCCTGGTCCGCCCTGTTCAGCGCCATCCCCTGGACCGACGTCATCGCCAAGGCGCCCGAGCTCGCCCAGGGCGCCCGCAAGCTGTGGCAGAAGGTCGGCAAGCGCGAAGCCACACCGCCCGCCCCGCCCGAAACCCCGGCCAGCAGCGCGCCCTCGGTCGGCGAACGCATCGACGCCCTCGACGCCCGCCTTGCCGACGTGGGCGCCCGCCAGCAGGAAAGCGCCGAACTCCTCGCCGCCCTCGCCACCCAGAACGCCGAACTCATCCGCGCCACCGAAGAACTCCGCGGCCGCGTGCGCCAGCTCGGCATCGGCTTCGTGGTGCTCGCCGCCGGCCTCCTCGGCACCCTCGGGCTGATCCTGATCCGCTGATTTTGTTGCACCGCAACAACAAGGTGTGACACCCGCCACGGGCGCGGGTTTCCCCGACCTTGCCAGCCCATCTGCCGTAACGGCAAGATGGCTGCCCGATCACGCCTCGCGGCCAGCGCCGTTCACCTGACACCATGACCCTGCCCGACTACTTCGCCGAGCACGACCTGCGCCAGGCCCTCAACGACGAATTCCACGCCCGCCCGCCGGTGCCGCTGGAAAGCCCCACGCTGATCAGCTACCTCGCCATGCATCACAACGGCGAGCCCGCCGGCGCCGCGCTCGAGCACCTGATCGATCTGGGCGCCCGCCTCGGCCAGCCCATCGACGCCGAAGGCAGCCACCGGCTGATCGACTTCGGCAGCTTCCAGCTCAAGTGGGAACTCCACAACGAGTTCTCCAGCTACACCTTCTTCCGCCCGGTGGCCCGGGGCGAAGGACTGGACGGCAGCACCTCGGCCCTCGCCGTGGTGCCCCAGGACTGGCTGCGCCAGATGCCCGGCAAGCTCATCGTCGCCACCCACGTCGAGCTGCGCTCCGCCGCCGAGGTGACGCCCGAGAGCGTGATGGCCAAGCTGTCGCCCACCGGCACCCAGATGGTCGGCGCCAAGGTGGCCGACGGCGCCGCCTGGGTGTTCACCGACTTCCTGTTCGAAGACGGCTTCTCGCGCTTCCTGGTGATCGACGTGTCCCTCACCCGCCGCCAGTCGGGCCGCACCGTGCAGCGCCTCGTCGAGATCGAGACCTACCGCCTGATGGCCCTGCTGGCCTTCCCGGTGGCCAAGGACGTGGGCCGCATGATCGGCACCGCCGAGCAGCGCCTCGCCGACCTGATGGACCGCACCGGCAGCGCCCGCACGCCCGAGGACGAGCGCAGCGTGCTGGCCGACCTCACCACCATGGCTGCCGAGGTCGAGCACTCCGTGGCCCGCACCACCTTCCGCTTCGGCGCCGCCCGGGCCTACCACAGCCTGGTGATGCAGCGCATCGCCGAACTGCGCGAGCAGCGCATCTCCGGCCTGCCGACCTTCCACGAATTCATGGAACGCCGCCTGCTGCCGGCCATGAACACCTGCGTGACCATGGCCCGCCGGCAGGAGGATCTCTCCAGCCGCGTGGCCCGCAACAGCCAGCTCCTGCGCACCCGGGTCGAGGTCGAGCTGGAACGCCAGAACCAGGAGCTCCTGGCCCAGATGAACCGCCGCGCCAAGCTCCAGCTGCAC
Organism: uncultured Zoogloea sp.; assembly: GCF_937894855.1. Classification (NCBI taxonomy): domain Bacteria; kingdom Pseudomonadati; phylum Pseudomonadota; class Betaproteobacteria; order Rhodocyclales; family Zoogloeaceae; genus Zoogloea; species uncultured Zoogloea sp. The sequence goes on along the minus strand of NZ_CALAYQ010000167.1, from coordinate 38,371 downwards.
CTGCAGGAAACCGTCGAGGGCCTGTCGGTGGTGGCGATCACCTACTACGCCTCGCAGCTGGTGCAATACCTCGCCAAGGGCGTCAAGCACCAGATCGAGCCGCTCACCCCCGAAGGCCTCACCGCCGCGGCGATCCCGGTCATCGCCCTGATCGTCGCCCTCGGCACCCGCCGCATGCGCAAGCACCTGGCCGAAGCCGAGGCCGGGCACTAGCCCCATCCCCGCGGAGGGTGCGCGCGTCTCGTCACACCCTCCCCTCACCGCTATAATCTCGTTTTGTCCAACGGACTTTCGACCGTGACCACTCCGCTCTTCGAATCCTCCATCCGCAGCCTGGCCCTCCTGGGCCGCGGCAAGGTGCGCGACATCTACGCCGTCGACGCCGACAAGCTGCTCATCGTCACCTCCGACCGCCTGTCGGCCTTCGACGTGATCCTGCCGGATCCGATTCCGCAGAAGGGCCAAGTGCTCACCGCCATGGCCGGCTTCTGGTTTGCCCGCCTCGGCCACATCGTCCCCAACCAGCTCACCGGCATCGACCCGGAAACCGTGGTCGCCGCCGACGAGCGCGAGCAGGTCCACGGCCGCGCGCTGGTGGTCAAGCGTCTCACCCCGCTGCCGATCGAAGCCGTGGTGCGTGGCTACGTCATCGGCTCCGGCTGGAAGGACTACCAGGAAACCGGCGCCATCTGCGGCATCCAGCTTCCCGCCGGCCTGCAGCAGGCCCAGAAGCTCCCCGCCCCGATCTTCACCCCGGCCAGCAAGGCCGACGTGGGCGATCACGACGAGAACATCAGCTTCGAGCAAGCCCAGGCCCGCACCGACGCCCTCCTCGCCGACGCCCTCAAGGGCACCGGCAAGACCGGCGCCCAGCTCGTCGCCGAAGCCCGTGACGCCGCCATCGCGCTGTACACCCAGGCCGCCGACTACGCCGCCACCCGCGGCATCATCATCGCCGACACCAAGTTCGAGTTCGGCATCGACGCCGCCGGCACCCTGCACCTCATCGACGAAGCCCTGACGCCGGATTCCTCCCGCTTCTGGCCCGCCGACAGCTACGCCGTGGGGATCAGCCCCCCGAGCTACGACAAGCAGTACGTGCGCGACTACCTCGAGACCCTCAACTGGGGCAAGGTTGCCCCCGGCCCCAAGCTGCCCGCCGAAGTCATCGAGCGCACCGCCGCCAAGTACGTGGAAGCCTACGAAAAGCTCACCGGCCAGACCCTCTGACCAGCCGCGCTCTTCCGGCCCCGCAATAAAACAACCCGCCTTCCGGCGGGTTGTTTTATTGCGGGGCAGTGCGCGCTCAGACCACCTTGAACAGGTCGGTCAGCGCCTTCCGCTCCTCCTCCGACTCGGCCAGTACCTCGGCCAGCCGCACTTCGTCCAGCCCGAGGGTGGCCGCCTTGGCTAGGCCGCGGCGCAGATCCTCGGGCTCCGGCGAGAAGGGGTTGGGCGTCTCGGCGATCAGGTTGGCCACGAAGATCAGATCCGGGATGCAGTCGGGCGGCCACACGCCGCCGTACAGTTCCGGGTCGTCCACCGCCTCCACCAGTTCCTGGGGCATGTTCATCGCCGCCAGCACCGCCCGTCCGATGGGCGCGTGCCACACCCGCACCAGATCCGACAACGGGCTGTCGTCCTTCAGCATCTCGGGGTATTCCCAAACGCGGGCCAGCAGGAAGAACTGGCCGATGTCGTGCACCATGCCGGCGAAGAAAGCCGCGTCCCGGTCGAGCTTGGTGCACCTGCGCGCCAGCACCGAAGCCGTCGCCGCCACGTCCACGCAGTGGGCCCACAGCTTGCGGATCATCGGCTGGAAGGGCCCCAGCACATCCCGGTGGATCAGCTGCTCGGCCGCCACTGCCATCGCCAGCGCCCGCAGCTTGCCGAAGCCGATGCGCACCAGCGCCTTCGGCACGTCGGTCACCAACCGGCCGCCCGGGTTGTACCAGGCCGAGTTGGCCAGCGCCACGGTACGCGCCGCCAGCAGCGGCTCGGCCGCCACCATCGCCGACATCCGGCCCAGATCCATGTCCGGGTCGTCGAGCGCCTCGAGCACCCGCATCGTCACTTCCATCGACGTAGGAAAGCGCAGCTCGCCTTCCTCAAGTTCCTGGGAAATCGTGTGCAGGAAGGCCTGCTCCGTGAGATTCAACGCCTTGTCGGTCACACCGTGCCCCTTTCAAACCAATTCATACAACCCCATGTCAGACATACGCGCCTATCCGCAGCATAGGCGACACCCCGCCCGGAATTCGGCACAATAAAACCATTCAATCGAACACGCCCCGACAACCATGACCACAACGCCAGCCACCTCGCCCCTTCTCGATCTTTCCGGCCTGCCGCGCTTCGACGCGATCGAGCCGGCCCACGTGGAGCCCGCCGTGCGCAGCCTGCTGGACGCCCTGGGCGCCACCATCGCGCGCCTGCAGGACGACCCCACGCCGCCCACCTGGGACAACTTCGTCGAACCCATCGAAAACGATGGCGAGCGTCTCGGCCGCGCCTGGGGCATCGCCGCGCACATGCACAGCGTGATGGACACTCCCGAATGGCGTGAGGCGTACAACGTCATGCTGCCCGAGGTCACTCGTTTTTACGCCGAATTGGGGCAAAACCTTAAGCTTTTTGAAAAATATAAATCGATCCGGAATAGCGAGGCCTTCGCCACCCTCAGCCCGGCCCGCCAGCGCATCATCGACAACGAGCTGCGCGGCTTCCGCCTCTCCGGTGCCGAGCTGCCCGACGACCAGAAGCCCCGCTTCCAGGCCATCCAGGAAGAGATGGCCGGCCTTGGCGCCAAGTTCTCCGAGAACATCCTCGACGCCACCAACGCCTACAGCCACGTGGTCACCGATGAATCCGAGCTCGCCGGCCTGCCCGCCGACGTGATCGCCGCCGCCCGCGAAGCCGCCGAGAAGGCCGGCGTGGAGGGCTGGAAGTTCGGCCTCAAGATGCCGTCCTACCTTCCGGTGATGCAGTACGCCGACAGCCGCAGCCTGCGCGAGACGCTCTACCGCGCCTACGCCACCCGCGCCGCCGAGGTGGACAACGGCTACAGCAAGCCCGAGTGGGACAACGGCCCGCTCATCAAGCAGATCCTCGCCCTGCGCGCCGAAGAAGCGAAGATGCTCGGCTACCGCCACTACGCCGACGTCTCGCTGGTGCCCAAGATGGCCGAATCCACCGAGCAGGTGCTGGGCTTCCTGCGTGAGCTCGCCGTGAAGGCCAAGCCCTTCGCCGAGCGCGATCTGGCCGAACTCAAGGCCTTCGCCAAGGACGAGCTGGGCCTCGACCCGCTGGAGCCGTGGGATGCGTCCTATGTGTCCGAGAAGCTGCGGGTCGCCCAGTACGCCTTCTCCGAGCAGGAAGTGAAGGAATACCTGCCCGAGCCCAAGGTGCTGGACGGCCTGTTCAAGGTGGTGGAGCGCCTCTACCAGGTGGACATCAAGCCCGACGCCGGCCCCGTGTGGCATCCGGACGTACGCTTCTTCCGCATCGAACGCGAAGGCCAGCTCATCGGCCAGTTCTACCTCGACCTCTACGCCCGCGACACCAAGAAGGGCGGCGCCTGGATGGATTCGGCGATCACCCGCCGCCGCCTCGGCAACGGCATCGAGACGCCGGTGGCCTATCTGGTGTGCAACTTCCCCGGCCCGGTCGGCGGCAAGCCCGCCACCTTCAGCCACGACGACGTGATCACCCTCTTCCACGAAGCCGGCCACGGCCTGCACCACCTGCTCACCCGGGTGGATGACCTCGCCGTGTCGGGTATCCACGGCGTGGAATGGGACGCCGTCGAGCTGCCCAGCCAGTTCATGGAAAACTTCTGCTGGGAATGGGACGTGGTGCGCGAAATGACCGCCCACGCCGACACCGGCGAACCCCTGCCGCGCGAACTCTTCGACAAGATGCTCGCCGCCAAGAACTTCCAGAGCGGCATGCAGACCGTGCGCCAGCTGGAGTTCTCGTTGTTCGACCTGCTGCTGCACATGGATTTCGACCCGTCCCGCCAGCACGTGATGGACCTGCTCGCCGAGGTGCGCAAGGAAGTCGCCGTGCTCGTGCCGCCCGAATGGCACCGCTTCCCCAACAGCTTCAGCCACATCTTCGCCGGCGGCTACGCGGCGGGCTACTACAGCTACAAGTGGGCCGAGGTGCTCTCCGCCGACGCCTTCGCTGCCTTCGAGGAGAGCGGCCGCCCCAAGGGCAGCGTGCTCGACGCCGAGACCGGCGAACGCTTCTGGAACGAGATCCTTGCCGTCGGCGGCAGCCGCCCCGCGCTCGACTCGTTCAAGGCCTTCCGCGGCCGCGAACCGCAGGTGGACGCCCTCCTGCGCCACAGTGGCATGGTGACCTCATGACAAGCCGACACCTCCTCGCCCTGATGCTCCTCACCGCGGCCCTGCCGGCCGCGGCCCAGACCGCCTATCGCTGGGTGGACAAGGACGGCCGCGTGCAATACAGCGACCAGCCCCCGCCCCAGGAGGTCAAGCAGTTCGAGGAGCGCAAGGTCCAGCCCAACAAGGGCAACGCCCAGCTGCCCTTCGCCACCCGCAAGGCCGCCGAAACCTACCCGGTCGCCCTGTACACCGGCCGCGAATGCGGCAAGCCCTGCGACGACGGCCGCGCCCTGCTCAACCAGCGCGGCGTGCCTTTCTCGGAGACGAAGCTGGAAACCGCCGAAGACGTCGCCGCCTTCAAGGCCCGCTTCGGCAAGGAGCCCTTCGTGCCGACCCTCACCGTCGGCCGTGAAACCGAAATGGGCTTCGCCGCTTCCGCCTGGAACGGCCTCCTCGACAACGCTGGCTACCCCGCCAGCAAACGCTAGCCTCCCGCCAATCCGCCCCCGCCTGCCGCCTCGCGCCGCAGGCCGGGTGCGCTCGCCTGCTGTCTGGCGACATTCCGTCCAGCACAAGAAAAACTCACTGTCGATATCAACAGTAGGTGGATTGCATGATACCCTTGCAGTTCGACTACCCGATATCAATAGCAACGGTTTTCACTACAGGAAGAACGGATGGCTCCCAGACTCACTCCCCTTGTCCTCGCCCTCGGCGGCGCCCTCACCCTCTCGGCCTGCGGCGGCGGTGGCGGCGGCAGCGCCAGCACCCCGGCGGCCACGCCCGCCTCCGTGGACATCACGGTCACGCCATCCCTCGGCCAGTTTTCCCCCGGCTGTACCGTCGAGCTGCGCAAGGCCACCGGCGAAGTGCTGGGCAGCGCCAGCGTCGGTATCAACGGCAGGGCCGTCATCCCGGTCAGCGGCTACAGCGGGGCCGTGATCGCCACCGTCAAGGGCTCGCCCACCTGCACCTATTTCGACGAAGCCAGCGGCACCGACAAGCCCTTCGACGCCAGCAGCCAGATCAGCGCCGTGGTCGATAACCTGCGCCAGGAATTCGGCATCAACATCTTCACCAACCTCGCCGCCACCCGCGTGCTCGACACCTCCCGCGGTTCGCTCGCCAGCGGCGCCACCACCGACACCATCAAGCAGGAAAACGCCGCCGTCCAGGTGATGTTCCAGGTGAGCGACATGTTCGCAACGCCCGTCCTGATCCACGGCGGCAGCGGCAAGGTGCTCGACAACACCGAATCCGGGCGCCTCGCCACCCGCCTCGCCGCGCTGGCCGAAGTCGCCAACGGCCTGTCGATGGGCGTCGCCAGCCTCGCCAGCCACCTCGCCGACGACCTGAAGGATGGCCGCCTCGACAGCATCGACGCCAGCCGCATGCAGGCCGGCCTCGACGCCGCCATCGGCAAGTACGCCAGCGATTCCGCCAAGGCCAGCCTCACCGACGCAGCCGCCAACACCAACCTCGTCACCGACGCCGCGACCGCCAGGGATCAGGCCCGCACGGCCCTCACCGCCGGCACCTCGCTGCAGCAGGCCCGGCAGATCTTCGCCGACCTGCGCACCAGCATCCTGTCCATCGCCAACGACGCCGGCACCGGCTCCCTCGACCAGCAGAACGCGCTCATGCAGGGCGACTTCCAGCATGGCGTGGATGCCGTGCTGGTCATCGACCACCTCTCGCTGATGGCCTGGGCTGCCGACACACTGACCAGCCCCATTGGCCCCTCCGTCGGCAGCGGCGACAGCACCTGCATGGTTCCCGATTCCTCCACCGCCCACTACTTCGAATGCACCTTCATCGCGGGCCGCACCAAGCGCGAATATCACGCCACCGTCCGCCCCGCCGCCAACGGCGTGACCTGGGAACTCACCCACGTCCGCAGCCTTGAAACCGGCGCCAGCAAGCCCCTCACGGGCCTCACCGGCACCCTCACCCGCGACGCGTCCGGCCGCTACAGCGCATCCGGCAACTTCTACCCGATGACCGGCGACAGCGCCCGCACCGTGGCCAGCTTCAGCTTCACCTACGACGGCAGCCGCGATGCCGCCCAGGTGTGGGCCGGCAGCGGCAGCCTCGACGCCCTCAAGGGCGACGGCAGCAGCGCCCTCAAGGTCATCGTCAGCGACGCCGCCGGCAACCAGGGCACCAAATCCTCGCGCTTCGTCGGCAGCCTCATCAGCCCCCACCATCGCTTCGACGGCAACCTCGAGATCGGCACGCCGACCGTCGCCATCGACGGCACCACCGAGCCGAAGAACGGCCGCCTCGTCGGCAGCTTCACCGACATCTCCAACCCGGCGGCCCCCTTCAAGTTCCTCGAAGGCACCGTCAACTACAGCCAGGACCTGAGCGCCTTCAACGCCGACCTCACCCCGAGCACCACAAACTACATCCGCCAGACCCTGGGCTTTACCGGCGCCGCCTACAAGTCGGCGGGCGTCACTGGCATCGGCCTGATCCTCTCCGCCACCAACGCCGACGGCCCCGCCAGCCAGCGCGGCGAGTTCAGCCTCAACGGGCTGAACGGCCTCGCCCTCACCGGCAAGGCCACCCAGACCGCCACCGGCTGGACCTGGGAGATCAAGAACAGCAACGGCATCACCGTCAGCTACTCGACCGCCGCCGGCGCCGGCACCGTCCGTAACGCCGACGGCACCACCCTTGGCACCATCAGCAAACAGCGCGTCAGCTTCATCGACGGCAGCTACGAATCGCTGATCTGACCGCCCGACAACCCGGCAGGCGGGCGCTCCGCGCCCGACCTGCCCGCGGTTGCAACACGCATCCAGAACCTTTCGGGCGCACACCCGATTCAGGCTGCACGCAAAAAGCATCGCCCGCGCGCTCAAGTCGAATGGATATCGGCCGTAAAAACTTTCTCGCAAAATCAACAAAACCAACAAATTTGATTTTCACTTAGGAGAAAAATACATGGCCGTACGCCTTTCCCCTGTCGCCCTTGCCGTAGCCGGCGCCCTCACCCTCGCAGCCTGTGGCGGAGGCGGTGGCGGCAGTTCCAGCACGACCGCAGCCCCCGCATCGGTGGACGTCACCGTCACCCCCTCCCTCGGCCAGTTCTCCACGGGCTGTACCGTCGAACTGCGCAAGAGCACCGGCGAGGCGCTCGGCTCCGGTACCGTCGGGACCAACGGCAAGGCCACGATTCCCATCAGCAACTACACCGGCGCGGTGATCGCCACCGTCAAGGGCTCCGACACCTGCACCTACTTCGATGAAGCCAGCGGCACCGACAAGCCCTTCGGCCCGACCAAGAAGCTCGCCGCCGTGGTCGACAGCCTCCGCCAGGATCTGGGGGTGAACATCCTCACCAACCTCGCGGCCAGCAAAGTGCTCGACACCTCCGGCACCGCCCTCACGGCCGGCGCCACCACCGACACCATCAAGCAGGAAAACGCCACCGTCCAGGTGATGTTCCAGGTCGGCGACATGTTCGCGCCGCCCACCCTGCTCAACAGCGGCAGCGGCAAGACCCTCGACAGCACCGAAGCCGGCAAGCTCGCCGCCAAGCTCGCGGCCCTCGCCGAAGTCGCCAGCAGCCTGTCGTCCAACGCCGCGGACCTCGCCGCCACCCTCGCCGACGACCTGAAGGATGGCACCCTCGACAGCATCGACGACACCCGGCTGCAGGCCGGCCTCACCGCCGCCGTCACCAAGTACGCCGACGACACGGCCAAGGCCAGCCTCGAGGAAATCGCAACCGGCACCAGCCTCACCACCGATTCCACCGCCGCCAAGGAACAGGCCCGCACCGCCCTCGCCGCCGGCACCTCGCTGCAGCAGGCCAAACAGATCTTCGCCGACCTGCGCACCAGCATCCTGTCGATCTCCAACAGCGCTGGCACCGGCAGCCTCGACAAGCAGAACGCCGCCCTGAAAGCCGACTTCCAGAACGGCGTCGACGTCACCAAGACCTTCGACAACCTCACCCTGATGGTGAACGCCGTCGAGCAGATCTACCTCGGTTCCGCCACCTCGGTGCAGAACAACACCGGCTCCTGCGGCTTCACCGCCGCCACCGCGCCGACCGAAGTGGTGTGTCTGGTGCGTTCGCCGGAAACCGGCAAGGGCTACCGCATCCTCCTGCGTCCGGGCGCCGATGGCGTCAGCGTGACCTGGGAAGTCACCCATACCCGCGACCTCGCCACCGGCGTTAGCACTGCCCTCAGCGGCCTCACCGGCACCATGAGCCGCGACATCACCGGCAAGAACACCCTCAAGGGCAACTTCTACCCGATGACCGCCGACGGCGCCCGCACCGCCATCGACACCAACTTCACCTACAGCGGCACCAAGGGCAGCCAGGTGTGGTCCGGCAACGGCACGCTCAACACCCTCAAGAGCGACGGCACCACCAGCACCCTGCGGGTCGCGGTCACCGAGTTCTCGGCAGACGAAGCCAAAAAGACGGCCAAGCTCGTAGGCAGCCTCACCGGCCCGCACCACCGCTTCGACGGCAGCCTCGAACTCAGCGACATGACCACCTCCCTCGATGGCACCGTGTCGCCCAAGACGGGTCGCTTCGTCGGCAGCTTCACCGACATCACCGCCGCCACCCCGTTCAAGTTCCTCGAGGGCACCCTCACCGCCAGCCAGGACCAGAGCGCCTACAACGGCAATCTGGCCGAGTCCGCCAGCAACTTCGTGAAGGTCACCATCGGCTTTACCGGAAGCGCCTACAAGTCGGCCGGCGTCACCGGCATCGGCATCGCCCTGTCCGTCAACAACACCGACGGCTACGCCAGCCCGAAGGGTGAATTCACCCTGACCGGCCTCAACGGCCTCAGCCTCACCGGCAAGGCCACCCCGGTTACCGACGGCTTCAACTGGGAGATCAAGAACAGCAACGGCATCACGCTGACCTATGTCGCCAGCGCAAGATCTGGCACCATCAAGAATGCCGATGGCACGAGCCTCGGCACCATCAGCAATCAGCGCGCCAGCTTCATTGATGGCACGTTCGAATCGCTGATCTGAGGTCTGCCGTCCATCCACCACACCAAGCGGGCGCCTGGCGCCCGCTTTTTCGTTCCACCCCGCACCGCCCGACCCATGCGCAACCTGCTCATCCTCGGCTTCGCCAGCCTGCCCGCGCTGGCCCTCGCCGACGCCGCCGACCTGATGGCCATCACCAACCCGGCCGTCGCCGATGCCCGCCCGACTCTCCGCGCCACCGCCACCGGCTTTGCCGCCGACGACTTCGTGCCCGCCCACCGGATCGCCGAAACCTGGCGCGACGCGCCCACGCCCCGTCCGGGCCGCAACCTCGCCGTCGGCTTCGGCCGCGCCGAAGTCAGCCAGTCGTACGGCGGCTGGACGTTCGGCACCTTCAAGCGGGTCGATGCAATGGGCGAAGGCAGCCGCGACACCGTGCGCATCTACGCCGCCTTCGACGACCCGGACAGCCTCCTCGCCCAGAGCGGACACTACAAGCTCAACTACCGCTTCAAGGGCTACTCGGCCGACGGCCTGCGCTTCGCGTGGGCCGGCGCAATGAGCGAACGGCTCACCGTTGGCGTCGCCGTCAACCTGCTCAAGGCCGGCACGCTGCGGGTCGAGTCGGTCAGCGGCAGCGCCGTCAGCGGCGGCGGCGTGGCCACCGTCAATGGTCGCCGCGAGCTCCTCTACACCGGGCTCGACTACACCTCGCCCGACCGAGCCGACCTCAACGACTTCGCCCCCGCCACCCGCGAGCAGACCGACAACGGCTGGGGCCGGGCCATCGATCTCGGCCTCCAGTGGCGCCCCCGCGACGACCTGCGGGTCAGCGCGGCCCTGACCGACCTCTTCGGCCAGCTGCGCTGGAACAACGTGCCCCAGCTCACCCAGGACTTCAACAACGCCAGTTGGCCGCTGGAGTTCAACAGTCCCTCGGCGGTCGCCAAGATCACCGGCACCAACCGCTACCGGGATTACACCCTGCAGCTCAAGCCCAAGGCCGCGGCCGCCGTCGAATGGAGCCAGCCGGGCTGGAGCGTCGGCGCCGGCCTCGCCGCCACCCGCGGGCTGATCCTCCCCGAAGCCAACGCCAGCTGGGGCCGTGCGGACGGCCTGCTGCTGCGCGTCTCCTACGAACCCCGCTTCAAGAGCGCCGGCGCCGCCGTGCATTACGGCCCCTTCTACGCGGGCCTGCGCACCGACCGCAGCAACCTCAACGACGCCCGCGCCGTAGGCGCCACGGCCGGTCTGGCGATCCGCTTCTGAGCCCAGAGAGTTCAAGACTACCCGCCGACCAGAGGGCCCCTGGTGCAGCCAGCGCCTTGGTGACAGTCATTCAGTCAGCGTTTCCGCTAAGGCGCGGGCAGTCTCGAACCAGCAGTGAGGCCATTCCCCCTTTCGACGCCTCGACCTGAAAGCCATTGGTCGGCTTCACCGGGCAGCGTCCGGCTTCCTGCTCTTCCGGCGACCAGCTATTCATAAATCTGGGCAACCGGACTACACTAACAACTACTAAAAAGCACATAAATTAGTAGTTTTATGAAACTTCCCCTGCCACCGCCAGACCCCACCGGCCTGCTTTCAAAGCTGCAGCCCGAGACGCTCGCTCGGCTCATCGAGATCCCCCAGACCGCTGGCGCCGGCCGCTATCTGCATTGGGACGAGCTGCGCCACCGCGCACCACCGGAAGGCTTCACCCTTGAGGAGTGGTGGCTGTCGATCTGGCTGGGTCGGGCGCCTGCGTTCAAGCCGTTACCGCTGCTCGACAACCGGGGGCAGTCCTTCCGCTTTGCGATGCCCGAGCCGGTGCAGATCCACCTGCATCACATCGACCGGGACGCTGCGGGGCAGATCCGGGCGCCCGTGGGCGCGCCGATCCACGAGAACCGGGAACGCTACCTGCTGCATTCGCTGATTGAGGAGGCGATCACCTCAAGCCAGCTCGAAGGCGCCTCCACCACGCGGCGGGTTGCCGAAGCCATGCTGCGGGAGGGGCGCCGCCCGCGGGACCGCAGCGAGGCGATGATCTTCAACAACTACGCCACCATGGCGCACATCCGGAGCCTGCGGAACGAGCCCTTCACGCCCGAACGCATCCTGGAGCTTCACCGCATGCTCACTGCCGACACGCTGGACGACCCGGCAGACGCCGGCCGCCTGCGGCACAGCGACGATGTGCGGGTGGTCGACAACCGCACCGGCACCGTGCTGCATGAACCGCCCCACTGGGAGGAGCTGCCCGCCCGCCTTGAGCGCCTGTGCGCCTTCGCCAATGCCGACGAGCACGCCGAACCCTTCGTCCATCCGGTGGTGCGGGCGATCCTGCTGCACTTCATGATTGGCTACGACCACCCCTTTGTGGACGGCAACGGCCGCACCGCCCGCGCCCTCTTCTACTGGGCCATGGCGCGCAGCGGCTATTGGCTGATGGAGTTCCTGTCCATTTCCCAGTTCCTCCGCCAGGCGCCAGCCCAGTACGTGACCGCCTACCTCCACACCGAGACGGACAACGGCGACACGACGTACTTCGTGCTCCACCAACTGGACATCATCCGCAAGGCCATCGAGGCGCTCTACGCGTATCTGGCCCGCAAGACGCACGAGCAGAAGGACGCCGAACGCCTGCTGGCGAGCGCCCCGGCACTACGCAGCCGACTCAATCACCGGCAGGTGACGCTCCTCACCCACGCCCTGCGCAACCCCGGCGAGGCCTACCGGGTGAGCGCCCATCAGCAGTACCACAGCGTGGTGTATCAGACCGCCCGGACGGATCTCATCGATCTGGAGGCCCTGGGCTTTCTGGAGCGGTTCAAGCAGGGCGCGGCCTTCGTGTTCTACGCCCCGGCGGATCTGAAGGAGCGGATCGAGCGGGCGGCGCGGGGGTAGGTTACGCTGACGAACAACCAGAGGGGCGAGACGCGGAGGCAGCCACCCAGCGCCCGGCCATGTCCGCCCTACTCGCATGCGTGCGGGAAGGTGACGTGCCGATCGTCACGGCAATCGACCGCCTTGGCCGCAACGCGAGCGTAAAGCACGAACACGGTCAGACGTACGGCTGGCACAATCACTGAAACCCCTTCAGCGATTGTGTAGATAACCGCACAACAAAAACGCAAAACCCGCCCCACCACTGGATTTCAAGCCTTCATGAAGATCGCCACCTGGAACGTCAACTCCCTCAAGGTCCGCCTGCCCCACGTGCTCGACTGGCTGGCCGTCAACCAGCCGGACGCCCTGTGCCTTCAAGAGCTCAAGTGCGAGAACAAGGCCTTTCCCCTGGCCGAGATCGAAGCTGCCGGCTATCAGGCCCAGTTCAACGGCCAGAAGACCTACAACGGCGTGGCCATCCTCACCCGCAAGCCGCTGGCCGACGTGAGCTTCGACATCCCCGGCTTTGCCGACGACCAGAAGCGCATCATCGCCGGCACGCTCGACGGCGTGCGCATCGTGTGCGGCTACTTCCCCAACGGGCAGGCGGTCGGTTCCGACAAGTTCGCCTACAAGCTGGCCTGGCTCGAAGCCCTCACTGGCTGGCTGCGCGCCGAGCTGCTTGTCACGCCCCGGCTGGTGCTGGCCGGCGACTACAACATCGCCCCGGAAGACCGCGACGCCCACCCCGACTGGGAGCACGAGATCCACGTCTCGGTGCCCGAGCGCGACGCCTTCAAGGCCCTGCTGGGCCTGGGCCTCGTGGATGCCTTCCGGCTCTTCGAGCAGCCCGAAAAGAGCTTCTCGTGGTGGGATTACCGGATGATGGCCTTCCGCCGCAACTTCGGCCTGCGCATCGACCACCTGCTGGTGTCGCCGCCGCTGGCCGAAAAGTGCACCGCCTGCGTGGTGGACAAGACCCCGCGCAAGCTCGAACGCCCCTCGGATCACGCCCCCGTGATCGTCGAGTTCGCCTGAGCCATGAACACCGACGCCCTGCCGGCCACGCTGCCCGCCCTCTACCCGATCCTCGCCGCGCTGCCCGAGGCCGCCCGCCAGCGCCTGGCCGAGCGCGCCCGGAAGATGCAGCTGCCGCCCGGCACGCCGGTGTTCGACGAGCGCCAGTCGTGCCAGGGCTTCCCCTTCGTGATCGACGGCAGCATCCGCGTCGTCAAGGCCGCCCCCAACGGACGCGAGCTGCCGCTTTACCGGGTTGCCCCGGGCGAAACCTGCGTGATCTCCTCGGCCTGCCTGCTCGGCCACACGCCCTACAACGCCCGCGGCATCACCGAGACCGACACCACCCTGCTGGTGCTGCCCAGCGCCGATTTTCAGGCCCTGCTGGCCGAGCCGGCGTTCCGGGATTTCGTGTTCCAGCTGTTCTCCGAGCGCATCGCCGATCTCATGCAGCTGATCGAGGAAGTGGCCTTTCGAAAGCTCGACCAACGCCTCGCCGCGCTGCTGCTGGGCAAGGGCCAGCGCCTGCACACCACCCACCAGCAGCTTGCCGACGAGCTGGGCAGCGTGCGCGAGATCGTCTCCAGGCTGCTCAAGAACTTCGCCGCCCAGGGTCTCGTCGCCCTGTCGCGGGAGCAGATCGAGATCCTCGACCCGGCCGGCCTGCGCCGGATTGCCGGCGGCTGATCCGCCATCCGGCGGCTATGTAACCTTGGTTACAGACGCTCCCATCAGCAGATGCTGAAATACGCTCACTCAACTAACCAGTGCGCCAGGAGGCCATCATGAAAACGAATGTGGGCGGTATCGACAAGGTTTTGCGGATTGGCGCCGGTGTGGCGCTGGTGGCCTGGGCGGCCCTCGGCGGCCCGGTGTGGGCGTGGATCGGCGTCGTGCCGCTGGCCACCGGCCTCACCGGCTTCTGCCCGGTGTATCCGCTGCTGGGCATGAACACCTGCCCCATGAAGAAGGACTGACCATCCGCCGGCGGCCTGCGCCGCCCGATGTCGAAACCCGGCTCCGCCCTGTGGCGCAGCCGGGTTTTTTACGACATTTAACGGCAGATGGCTGCGTGTTTTGCAAACTTTTGTCCCTCTTGCAGACGTTGCCACAGGGCATCCTGGCGCCCCCTCCTATCCTGCGGCGGTCCCGTTCCGGGCTCAACTCGCAAGAAAGGATAACAACGATGAACAAGATTTCCATGCTGGGCATCGCCTCCCTGCTGGCCTGCGGTAGCGCCTTTGCCGACGCGCCGCCCGCCGATGGCCAGTGGCGCGGCGCCGGTGGTGCCGGCATGTCGATGTCCACCGGCAACGCCCGCAACAGCAGCCTGAACCTGGTGGTGGACGCCGCCCGCGTCACCGCCGTGGACAAGCTGTCGGTGTACGGCCAGGCCCTGTTCGCCCAGTCGAAGAAGGACAACGACACCAGCACCACCGCCAACATGTGGCGCGCTGGCACCCGCTACGACCACAACCTCAACGAGCAGCTCTTCGGTTTCGGCGGCCTCGACCTGGAACACGACCAGCTCAAGCACCTCGCCCTGCGCGGCGTGCTGAGCGGCGGCCTGGGCTACCACCTCATCAAGAACGCCGACACCACCTGGGACGTCTTCGGCGGTGTGGCCTACAAGGCGGACCGCTACATGTCCCCGGGCGTCATCATCGATGGCGACAGCCGCCGCAACTACAGCAGCCCGGAGCTGATCCTCGGCGAGGAATCCACCCACCGCCTCACCGAGACCACCAGCTTCCGCCAGCGCCTGGTGCTGTTCCCCAACCTGCGTGACACCGGCGAATACCGCGCGATCTTCGACGCCGGCCTCTCCGTTGCCATGAACAAGACGATGAACCTGACGCTCAGCTTCCAGGACCGCTACGACAGCCTCGCCACGTCGCCGGCCAAGCAGAACGACACCCTGTTCATCGCTGGCGTGAACGTGAAGTTCGGCGCCCAGTAAGCACCGCCCCGCGTGCTGCCCGCCCGGGCGGCACGCGCCTTCAGCGCACGCTCCAGAAGCCGATCCGCCCCAGGCTGGCCGCCAGCCGCAGCCGCGTCGCCCGCCAGGTGGCCAGGGTGTTGATGCGCTGCTGGGCTGCGTCGGCCATCGCCCGCTGGGCTTCCAGCAGTTCGAGGGTCGAACCCACGCCCGCCTTGAAGCGCCCCTGGGCCACCTCCAGGGATTTGGTGGCATAGCCGAGGAGCTTCTCGGTGCTGCCTAGGGCCTGGGTCTCGCTCTGCAGGCCCTGCCAGGCCTGCCACACCTCCAGCGCCACCTTCTGCTCCACGCTCTGCAAATCGGCCGACGCCAGATCGAACTCGGCCTTCGCGGCGCGGGTCTGGTAGTGGCGCGAGAAGCCGTCGAAGATCGGCACCGAGAGCTGCAGCGCCACGCTGCGGTCGCGCTGGGCGATGTCCGGCAGATCGGCGCTGAAGTCGCGCCCGGTATGGCTGCGGCTCGCCGCCACGCTGAGGGTCGGCAGGTAGGCCCGCTCGGCCACCGCGATGCGCGACCGGGCGGCCGCCAGCCGCGCGCGGGCCGCGGCGAGCTCCGGATGGCTGGCCTGGGCCAGTTCGAGCATCTCGCCCACGCCCTTCACGAAGCTCGTATCGGGCAGGAGCGCGTCGTCCGCATCCACCGCCAGCGGACGATCCGGCGATTCGCCGATCGCCACCGCAAGCCGGCCGCGGGCGTTGGCCAGCGTGCCTTCGGCCCGCACCCGGGCCAGCACGGCCTGGGCGAAGGCGGTCTGGGTCTGCAGCTTGGAGGTCAGGTCGCCCACCCCGGCCGCGTGCTTGGCCTCGGCCGACATGAAGCTCTGCAGGTTGATGCGCTCCACCTCCTGGGCCACCGCCAGCTCGCCCTGGGCGCTGAGGAGCGCGAAGTAGGCGTTGGCGGCGTCGAGAAAGACCGTCTGCACGCCCAGGTTCTGGCTGGCGACGGCGGCCAGCAGGGTCTGGCGGACGCTGTCCACGTTGGCCTCGCGCTGGCCAAAATCGAACAGGTTCCAGGCGAGGTCGAACTGGGCGACGCGGCTTGAGCCGTCGTTGCGCGCCGTGCTGCCGCCCTGGGCAACCGTCTGGCCAGTCTTCGCCCGCGAGAGCGTGCCGTTGATGGTCGGCAGATAAGCCGACCGGGCCGCGCCCAGCCGGGCCGCCTGAAGCTGGCTCTCCGCCCACGCCGCGCGAGTGCGCGGATCGCGGCACAGGGCGCGCTTGACCACCTCGGCAAGGCTGATCGTGCCGCCCGCCACTGGCGCCGGCAGCGGCCCCGGGCAGGCCGGGCCGCCCACCAGCTCGGCGTCCAGCGGCAACTGGCCCGGCTGGGGCAGGCTCGCCAGATCACGCCCGCTCACCAGCGGATCGAAGGCGGCGGCGCTGCCCCAGGCAGCCGCGAACATCAGGGCCAGGGCGAGGCGGCGCATCAGGAGGCCTCCGCCACGGCCGGCGCACCGTTCTGGCGAGCCAGCAGCTCGGTGATGGTCATGTCCTCCACCACCTTGCCGCCGCCCAGCGCCACCACGCGCTCGGCGCTGAGGATGGTCTCGGGCCGGTGGGCGATCAGGATGCGGGTCAGGTTGAGGGACTGGATGGCCTGGTTCACGGCCTGCTCCTTCTCCACGTCCAGGTGGCTGGTGGCTTCGTCGAGGATCAGGATGCGCGGCCGCTTGTACAGCGCCCGGGCCAGGAACAGGCGCTGCTTCTGCCCGCCCGAGAGCACCGTGCCCATGTCGCCCACCAGCGTGTTGTAGCCCATCGGCAGCGCCGCGATCTCTTCGTGCACCTGCGCCATGCGGGCGCATTCCTCGATACGGGCGCGGTCCGGCGTCGGGTCGAAGAAGCAGATGTTGTCGGCGATGGAGCCGGCAAACAGCGTGTCGTCCTGCATCACCGTGCCCACCACGCTGCGCATCGCCTCGCCGCCGTTGCGACGCAGGCTGGCGTCGCCGATCATCACGTCGCCCTCGCCGGGCGGAAACACGCCGAGGATCAGGTTGATGAGCGTGGTCTTGCCGCAGCCCGACGGGCCCACGAAGGCCACCGACTGGCCGGGCGGGATGGTCAGGTCGATGCCGTCCACGACCCACGGGTCGGTCTCGGCGTAGCGGAAGCGCACGCCCTGCAGGCGGATCTCCGGCACCGGCACGGTGTCGGCGGTCTGAGCCAGGGCTGGCGCGGATTCGGGCTTGGTAAGCACGATGTCGGCCAGCCGCTCGCCCTGCAAACGCAGCATGCGCAGCTCGAAATACTTTTCCACCAACCCGGCAACGCGGTTGTCGAACTGGTCCTTGTAGGCCTTGAAGGCCATCAGCACGCCAACGGTCATCGCCCCGTCGAGCGCCAGCCGGGCCCCCATCCACAGGATGGCGATGCCGACGAGCCCGAAAAGCAGCCCGTTGGTGGTCTGGAAGGCGATGGACAGGCGCTGGGTGCGCACGCCGGCATTGACCTGCTCGGCCACCAGCCCGAGCCAGCTCGAACGCCGCTCATTCTGGCGCTGGAACAGCTTGACCGCCTTGATCCCGCGCACCGTCTCGAGGAAGTGCGACTGCTGGCTGGCGTGATGGACGATCTCCTGCTCGGTGGCGAGGCGCAACGGGCGGAACCACATCGCGCGGATCAGCCCGTAGGCGACCATCGCCCCCACCGCCAGCCAGGCCAGCGGCGGGCTGTAGATGAACATCATGGCCAGCGTGACCGCCGACATCAGCCCGTCGATCAGCGCCGAGAAGAAGGACGCGGTGAGCTTGGACTGAATCTCGTCCACCGCCCCGAAGCGCGACACGATGTCGCCCAGATGGCGGCGCTCGAAGTACGACACCGGCAGCCGCACCAGATGGGCGAACACGTTGGTGCGCCACTGCAGGCTGAGGTTGGTGCCGATGTGCAGCAGAATCCACGAACGCAGTGCGCCGAAGATCTCCTGAATGATGAGCAGCAGCCCGAAGCCCAGCGCCAGCGTGGTGAGCAGGTCGCGGTCGGCCGACACCAGCACGTGGTCGATCACCCACTGCAGGTAGAAGGGGCTGACCAGCGCGAAGATCTCCAGCGCCACCGCCAGCGCCAGCACCTGGGCACCGGCGCCGAGCAGGCCATCGACGCGCCCGATGAGATCGCGAAAACGGATCGCCGGCGGCGGCGCCGAGGGTTTGAAATCGGCCGACGGCCACAGCTCCAGCGCCACGCCGGTGAAGCTGCGCGAGGTCTCGTCCAGGCTCACCCGGCGCAGCCCGCTGGCCGGATCATGGATGATCAGCCCGCGGCGGGTCACCTTCTTGAGCACCACGAAGTGGTTGAGGTTCCAGTGCAGGATGCACGGCGTACGCAGCTGGTCCAGGTCTTCCAGATCCAGCCGCAGCGGCCGGCTGGCGAGGCCCAGAGCGCCCGCGATGCCGATCAGCTGGCCGAGGGTGGCGCCATGCTGGGAGATCGAAAACTGGCGCCGCAGCTGGGCCAGGTCGGTGCGCCGGCCGTGGTAGCCGGCCACCATGCCGAGACAGGCGAGGCCGCACTCGGTGGCTTCGGTCTGCAGGATGACCGGCAAGCTGCGGCCAAGGAAAGGGGGCAGGCTCGGGATCAGGGACATGGGCGGGAACAGGTTGAGGTCGGCATCACAGCTTGCCGGTGATGCTGATGAGGGGCTCGAGCACCCATTCGTAGAGCTTGCGGCGCTCCTGCATGATGTCGGCCTGCAGCTGCATGCCCACCTGCAGCGGGCGCGCCTCGCCGTAGGCCTGGATGGTCTGGGCGTCCAGGTCGGCGGTGATGCGATACACCGGCTCGGCGCTCGCCGTCTCGCTCATCAGGCCGAGGGCCGACAGCTCCTGGCTGGACAGCGACACCCGCGCCACCTGGGCCACGCGGCCCGGCAGGTGGCCGAACTTCTGGTAGGGATAGGGATCGAGGCGGATCATCACCCGGTCGCCCTCGCGCACGAAGCCCACCGCCTTGCTGGGCGCAAACAGATAGGCCTGCAGCCGCCCGCCCGGCGGGACGATGGACACCACCGGCCGGCTGCCATCGACGCTGTGGCCGACCTCGGCAGTCACCGCGGTGGCCACGCCATCCCGCGGCGCCACCACCAGCACCTGGCGGCGCAGTTCGCTCTCGACCAGTTCCTGGTCGGTGCTCGACAGGCCCCGGCGCAGCTCGGAAATCTGTTTGGACTGCTCCAGCGGCAGGCGCGTCAGCTCGCCCCGCAGCAGGGTGAGTTCGCGCTGCACATTGAGCCGGTCCCGCTCCAGCGCCTGCAGGCGCGAGCGCTGGTCGATCAGGTCGGCCTCGCGCAGCTGCACCTGCTCGGCGGCGATGTAGTCCTTGTCGAGCAGGCCCTTGTAGCGGCGCAGGGTGTCCTCGGCCAGCGCGACGCGGCTCTTCTGGCCGTCGATGGACTGGGCGATGACGCGCAGCTCGGCATCGAAGGCGGCCTCCTTGCGCTGCAGGTTGGCGCGCTGCTCGATCTGCAGGGATTCGGTCTTGCCCAGCTCGGCGCGCAGGCTGTTGCGACGGGCGGTGACCTGCTCCGAGATGCCGGCCAACCCGCTGGACGCGGTGTCGCTCCGGCGGTCGAGGGACAGCACGTAAAGCACGTCGCCCTGGCGCACGGCCTGCCCTTCCTGCACGCGCTTCTCCACCACCACCCCGGCCTCGCGGGGATAGACCTTCGACCATCCGCCGGCGGGCAGCAGCTGGCCCGGCACGGTGGCTCGCTTGGTGTAGCTGCCAAAGGCAAAGAAGGCGATCAGCGCCGCGCCGCACAGGGCTGCGACAAGCGCGAACACCGCAAAGGACAGCGGCTGGGCCAGCACCACGGGCCCGAGCCAGTTGGTCCGCTGGGCCTCGAGGGCTTCGGTTCGAAACAGGGAATCGTCGTTCACGGGATGCGGCAATCAGCGCTGGGCGGGGTCATGGCGCGCAGGATGGCAGCGCTGCCCGAAACGGGCGAAGAACTATTCCATAGGGAACAGCGCCAACCCGGCCGGAGCGTGCGAAATGACCTACTGCCTGGAAATGACAACGGGCCACCTCGAGAATCGGGGTGGCCCATCGGTGCCGGGCACCTCAAAAGGCGGCCGGCTCAACCCGATTCAGCAGCGATCAGCAGCCGTACTTCGGGGCGGTGTAGCAGGTGGTCGGAGCCGGCTTGCAGGGGGTGGGGGCCGGCTGACAGGGCGTCGGGGCCGGGGCGCTGCAGGACTTGAACAGGCTGGAGAGCAGGTTCAGCTTGAAGGACAGCAGGCCACCGAGCAGACAGAAGGTGCCACCGGAAACGTTCTGGACTTCCTTGGCGGACAGTTCGCGAATAGCCATTTGAAACCTCACTTGGTTGATTGAAGGCGAAAATTTTGTTTGCCGCAACGCCCCGGAGTGGGTTTCGCTGCGACACCTCCAATCTATTCGTCCCCTGCCGGGCCGGCCGTGATGTATTCACACCCTTGGAAGCCTATTTTTCAAATTTGACAGCAACTAACAAAACCACCCGAAAGACATCTTTAACTGCTGTCAATTTCCGGATTTTGCCGATTAACCCGATTTTTTTGCCACGTGATTGGCGATGCGCACGAAGTCGTCGACGCTCAGGCGCTCGCCGCGCAGACCGGGGTCGATCGCCAGCGCGGTGAAATCCCCTTCGTCGAGGTAATCCCGCAGGGTGTTGCGCAGGGTCTTGCGGCGCTGGCCGAAGGCGGCGGTGACGATCTTGCCCAGCAACGCGTAGTCGTCGGCGGTGCATTCGGCCGCCGGGCGCGGCACCATCCGCACAATGCTCGACATCACCTTGGGTGCCGGCCGGAAGGCGCCCGGCGGCACGTCAAACAGCCGCGCCATGTTGAAGCGGTACTGCAGCATCACCGACAGGCGACCGTATTCCTCGGTGCCGGGCTCGCCCACCATGCGCATCACCACCTCTTTCTGGAGCATGAAGGTCATGTCCTTCACCTTCTCGGCAAACTCGGCCAGGTGAAAGAGGATGGGCGTGGAGATGTTGTAGGGCAGGTTGCCCACCACCCGCAGCGGCACGCCGTCGGGCACGATGGTGGCGAAATCGAACTTCAGTGCGTCGCCCTCGTGGATGGTCAGCCGCTCGGGCGGGTGCTTCTCCTTGAGGCGCGCAATCAGGTCGCGGTCGATCTCCACCACGTGCAGGTGGCCCAGGGCCTCCATCAGCGGCTCGGTCATCGCGCCGAGGCCCGGGCCGATCTCGACGATGCGCTCGCCCTCCTTGGGGCGGATCGCCTCGATGATCTTGCGGATGATGTTGGGGTCGGACAGGAAGTTCTGGCCAAAGCGCTTGCGCGCCTGATGTTGCTCGCTCATCCGGGTTTCCTTCCGGTAAAAAATGGCAGCGCCGGCCCGTGGGGCGGCGGCGTTCAGTTTCTGCGTTCCCAGGCGGCGATGGCCTCGCGCACCCGCGACACGGCGGCAAAGCCGGCCTTCTCGCCTTCGAGGATGGCCTCGTGGCGTTGCTGGAAATTGGTGGCCGCAAGGCCGCGCAGCTCGGGGCGGATCACCACGTCGGCGGCGGTGAGCTCGTGCTTGCCGAGCGCCCCGCCCATGATCGCGATGGTGTCGAGGAGCAGGTCCAGCGTGCCCTGGTTGCGCTTGCCGCTGGGGCGCGCCGAGATGTCCACGGCGATCACGATGTCGGCGCCCAGCGCGCGCGCCTCGCGGGCCGGGATCGGCGCCACCAGGCCGCCATCCACGTATTCGCGCCCGCCGATGACGACCGGCGGAAAGACGCCGGGGATCGACGACGAGGCGCGCACCGCGGTGCCGGTGTTGCCGCGCTGGAAGACGATCGGCTCGCCACTCGCCAGATCGGTGGCGACCGCGGCAAAGCGGCGCTTCAGGCCGTCGATGGGGCGGTTGCCCACGTTGGCGTTGATGAACTGCTCCAGCCGCTCGCCCTTGATCACGCCCCGGTCGAACAGGCTCCAGTCGGTGACCGACGCCTCATCGAGCTGGATCGCCAGCTTCTGCAACTCGAAGGGCCCGTGGCCGGCGGCGTAGAGGGCGCCGACCACCGAACCGGCGCTGGTGCCGATCACGATGTCGGGCGCGATGCCGCTGGTCTCCAGCGCCTTGATGACGCCGATGTGGGCAAATCCGCGGGCCGCGCCACCGCCGAGGGCCAGCGCGATCTTCGGCTTGCGGGCGATGCGCGGCTCGGGCTTGACCGGCTGGGCGCCGCAGGCCGCGAGGCCCAGCGCGGCAAAGCCGCCCAGCAGGATGCGACGACGACCGATCATGCCCGCCCCCGCGCCTTGGCCATGGTGATGGCCAGCTCGACGGCGGCGAACAGGCTGCCCGGATCGGCGCGGCCGGAGCCGGCGAGATCCAGCGCGGTGCCGTGGTCGACGGAGGTACGGATGATCGGCAGGCCGAGGGTCACATTGACGCCGCCACCAAAGCTGGCGTGCTTGAGCACCGGCAGGCCCTGGTCGTGGAACATCGACAGCACGGCGTCGCCCTGCTGCAGGGTGTGGGGCACAAACAGGGTGTCGGCGGGCAGCGGGCCGACGAGATCCATGCCCTCGGCGCGGAGTTGTTCGAGCACCGGGATGATGGTGTCGATCTCTTCGGTGCCCATGTGGCCGCCCTCGCCCGCGTGGGGGTTGAGCCCGGCGACGAGGATGCGCGGCGCCGGCAGGCCGAAGTCGCGCACCAGATCGGCGTGGAGGATGCGCAGGGTGTCGGTGAGGAGCGGCCGGGTGATGGCGGCGGACACGTCCTTCAGCGGCAGATGGGTAGTGACCAGCGCCACGCGCATCCCGCCGCCCACCAGCATCATCACCACCAGCGGCGTGCCGGTGGCTTCGGCGAGGTATTCGGTGTGGCCCGAGAAAGGCACGCCCGCATCGCAGATGATGCCCTTGTGCACCGGCGCGGTGACCATCCCGGCGAACTCACCCGACTTGCAGCCGGCGATGGCCCGGTCGAGGATGTCGAGCACGTAGCGGCCGTTGGCGGCGTCGAGCCTGCCGGGCACGGCGGGCACGGCCAGCGGCACATGGAGGACTTCGATCGCCCCGGGCCGGGCGCTGGCGCCGGGCTGGTAGTCGATCACGTCGACGGAGGGTTCGACGGCATGAACCCGCGCCGCGATCATCGCCCGATCGCCCAGCACGACCAGCCGCGCGGGCCACTCGCGCCGCGGCAGCGCCGCACAGAGATCGGGACCGACGCCGGCCGGCTCGCCGCTGGTGATGGCCAGGATGGGATGGGACATGATGTTCTTGGGTTCGGGGGCTTCAAGGGCGAAGGGCTGGCACCTGGGCCAGCCCTTTGTCGGGAATCACCGCGGGCCCGACGGCGAGGGCCGTCGAGCCGGGCGGCTTACTTGTCTTCGAGCCGGTATTCGACGTAGGCCCGGTCGCGCAGCTGGCGCAGCCAATCCTGATAGGCCTCGTCGGACTTGCGCTCGCGCAGGGCGTTGCGGGCGGCGGCACGCTTGCGGTCGTCGGAGACATCCTGCACCCGGCGTTCCTCGACGAGGATCAGGTGCCAGCCAAAGGGCGACTTGACGGGCTGGCTGAGCTCGCCGGGCTTGAGGGCGTCCATGGCCTGCTCGAAATCGGGCACGGTGTCGCCCGGGTAGATCCAGCCCAGATCGCCACCCTTGGCGGCGGAGATGTCGGCGGAGTGCTGGCGGGCCAGATCGGCGAAGCTGGCTCCACCCTGGACGACGCGCTCGCGCAGGTCGGTGAGGCGGCGCTTCGCGTCGGCGTCGGACACCACTTCGCTGGTCTTGATCAGGATGTGGCGGGCGTGGGTCTGCTGCACCTGGGCGGGCGGCACACCCTGGCTGCCGCCCTTGCGCTCAATCATCTTGACGAGGTGGAAGCCCGCCGCGCTGCGCAGGATCGGGGTGACTTCACCCGGACGCAGGTTGGCGATGGCCTCGGCGAACAGGCCGGGCAGCCGCTCGGCGCTGCGCCAGCCGATGTTGCCGCCGGAGAGGGCGTCGGGCGCGTCGGAATAGCTGGCGGCGAGCTTGTCGAAGGCTTCGCCCCGGGCGATGCGGGCGGCGACGTCTTCGGCCTTGGCGCGCAGGCGGGCGAGCTGCTCGGGGCTGGCGCTCTCGGGGGCGCGGAACAGGATGTGGGCGAGGTTGTACTCGGCCTGGCCGACGACGTTTTCGGGGTGGGACAGGAAGTTGTTCACCTCGGCGTCGGACACCACGATGCGGCTCTCGACCTCACGCTCGCGCACGCGGCCGAGGAGGATCTCGTTGCGCACTTCCTCGCGGAAGCGCTCCCAGGTGATGCCGTCCCGCTCGAGGGCCTTGCGGAAATCGGTCATCGACAGCTTGTTGTTGTCGGCGATGCGACCCAGGGCGCGTTCGAGGGTGACGTCGTCCACCCGCAGCGAGGTTTCGCCGGCGAGCTGGATCTGCAGGCGTTCGATGATCTGGCGTTCGAGCACCTGACGCTCGAGCACATCGGACGGCGGCAGCGGCGTGCCCTGGCGATTCAACTGGCGGGTGACCTGTTCGACCCGCTGACGCAGCTCGGCCTTGGTGATCACCTCGCTGTTGACGACCGCCACGATGCGGTCGACCTCGACCGGGCTGGCGGCCAGGGTGGCGTGGGCAAACAGGGACGCTGCGATCAGGGTAGCGATGAGTTTCATGGGGTTGGGGTGGTCTTTCAGAATTCGTCGTCGTCGCTGCCAACGTAGGGCGTCGAGCCCTCGTTGATCTTCCCATATCCGGGCACGTTGCGCTTGAGCATGGTGAGCGGGCTGGAGCCGATGCTGCCGGCGCCGTTGAACTCGAGCTGGAAGAAGAACGAGCGGTTCACGTCGGTGGAGGTGGTGACGAGCTGCTGCACCACGCCGCGGAACACCCAGCAGCCGGCGTTGTATTCGATACCGGCGATCCCCTGGGTGAGGCGGTGGTCGCGCAGGTTGCGGTTGTAGCGGGCGACGCCGTACAGGTTGCCCCACAGCGGCCACTGGCCGGAGATGTCCAGATCGCGGAAGCCGTCGGGCGACTTGGGATCGGTGGAGTAGTTGTGCTTGTAGCGCCAGCTGACCGACACCGCCCGGGCGTAGGCGGGCTGGAAGCGCACGCCGACATTGAAGCGCTCGGTCCAGTTGTCCCGCGGGTTGTACTGCCACGCGGTGTCGAACTGGAACTTGGGCATGAAGGTGGCGCTGAAGGCGGCGAGCAGGTCGGCCTGCTTGCCGGTTCGCATTGGCGCGCCGTCAGCGAGGGCGACGCGCTGATCCACCAGGTAGTAGCGCTGGCCCAGCGCGGCACGCACGGTCTCGGCGCCGGTATTGGGGTCGATCAGGCGGCTCTGCAGCGCGGTGGTGACCTGGTTGGCGTTGGAGATGCGGTCGCCGCCGGTGTAGACGTTCTCGGCGAAGATCTGCGCGAAGTTGAAGTCGTAGAAGCCGGAGTCGAAGTTGGGGATCTTCGACTGGTCGGTGTAAGGCACGTAGAGGTAGTACACCCGCGGCTCGAGGGTCTGGATGTAATCCCGGCCGCCGAAGCTGGTGTCGCGCTCGAAGGTCACGCCGGAATCCACCGAGAAGATGGGCAGCGAGCGCGACTGGCTGGTGTCGCCGGTGGGCGTGCCCCGGTAGTCGATGTCGTAGCGGGTGGCGTGGACACCGATCTTGGGCGTCACGTAGAAAGCGGAGGTCTGCAGCGGCAGCGACAGCTGCGGGTAGAGCGTGAGGCGGCGGCCTTCGGTCTGGGTCGGATGCGAGAAGGAGACGAACTCGCTGGCCAGATGGAAGGTGGTGCCGCCGGGCAGCTCGGGCCGCAGGGCGTTGAGGGTGAGCTGCGGCAGGCGCTTGTAGGGCTCGGAGCGGACGCCGGTGAGGGTGTCGGGCAGGGTCTGGAACGACTGCAGCATCGCGCTGGCGTTCCACCAGCCGCCCCCGCCGTAGGTCAGGCTGGCCTGGCGCGGGATGTTGACGGTGGAGGTGAGCGTCAGGCGCGTGGAGAGATCGGTGAAGTACTTCGGGTCGGAAATGCCCGCAAAGTTGATGTTGCCGGCCCAGCCGTCGCCGAAATTGTGATCGTGGCGGATCGTGCCGGCGTAGCGGCTGCGCTGTTCGACCTGGTCGTTGGGCAGGTATTCGAGGTAGGTGATGCCCCGGTAAGTCGGCGTGACGTAGCGCGTCTCGTTGCGCATCTGCAGGCCGCGCAGGCCCATGTAGCGCAGCGTGAGGGTGTCGTCGTAGTTGGGCGCCAGGTTGAAGTAGTAGGGCACCGACAGATCGATGCCGACCTTGTTCGAGGTGCCGAAGGTGGGCGACAGCACGCCCGAGCGGCGCGCTTCCGACAGCGGGAAATCGGCCCACGGCAGGTAGCCCAGGGGCAGGCCCTTGAACACCAGGGTGCCGCCCTTGGCTTCGCCCACTTCCCGGTCGTAGTCGAGCTGCAGCTCGTTGGCGCGGATGTACCAGTCGGGCCGCTCGGGCTTGCAGCTGGTCCAGGTGCCGTTGAGGAAACGGAACTGGTTTTCGCCTTCGAGCTCGAGGCTTTCGGCCGAGCCGTGGCCGGTGAGGGGCTGCTGGGCGCGCGGCACAGACTGCCCCGGCAGCAGGATCTGCCCCGGCGGCGCCGGGCGGCCCGGGCGGCTGATGGTGTACTCGGGCGAATCGAAGGTACCGACCTGCTCTTCCACCTTCATGCGCATGTGGGGGCCGCTCATGGTGTCACCACCGCGGCTCACGCGGACGTTGCCGGTGGCCTCGACCTCGTCGGTCAGTTCGAAGTAATGGAGCCTGTCGCCCACCACACGGGTGTTGTCGCGCACCAGCTCGGCCGAACCTTCGGCAACCGCATCCACATCCTGCAGGCCCGACACCTTGTCACCGGTGATGACCGTTGAGCCGGGCTTGAGGGGCTGGGCGGGGGCTGGCGCGACCGCTACGGGCACGCCCCGGCTCACCCGGGCCGGCGGCACGGGCTTGTCGGCAGCCTTGGCTGCGGGCCTGGACGCGGCGGCGGCCGGCGTCGGGGCCGGTTTCAAGGCCTGTTTGTCGGTGACCACCGCGGGGGCCGGATCGGAGACCGCCGGTGCGGCCGCAGGCGTCGGCGCGGGGCCGAGCAGTGCAGGCGACACGAAGAAGGGCGGAAGCGTTTCGGCACCGGCACGCCCCCACAAGGCGAACAGGGCGATCGACAGAAAGCGCAACTGGGTACGAGGTTTCATCCCGGGACAGGAACCAGCCGGCGAGCCGACCGCATGGTTTGATAAACTGCGCGATTTTACACGAACGCCTCACCGACTCCCGTGGAACGACGCCAACAACTCCAGTCCTGGATCGCCGCCGAATTTCCCGGCCGCGCCTTTGAAATCGCTCCGGCCAGCGCCGACGCCAGCTTCCGGCGCTACTTCCGGGTTACATTCGCTGACGATTCCGTGCCGCTGATCGTCATGGACGCCCCGCCCGCCCACGAAGATTGCAGGCCCTACATCAAGGTGGCCGAGCTTTTCGGGGCCGCCGGCGTGCATGTGCCGCACATCCACAAGCAGAATCTCGAAGAAGGTTTCCTGCTCCTGTCCGACCTGGGCAGCACCACCTACCTGCAGGCGCTCACCAAGGACAACGCCCACAATCTGTACGCCGAAGCCCTCGGCGCGCTGATCTCCATCCAGCTCGCCAGCCGCCCCGGCGTGCTGCCCGAGTACAACCGCGAGCTGCTGATGCGCGAGCTGGAGCTCTTCCCGGTGTGGTTCGTGGGCCGCCACAAGGGCGTCACCCTCACCGAGAAGCAGACCGCCGATCTGTACGACGTGTTCGACCGCATCGTCGACGTGAACCTCGGCGAGCCGCGGGTCTTCGTGCACCGTGACTACCACTGCCGCAACCTGATGGTGAGCACCCCCAACCCCGGCGTGCTGGACTTCCAGGACGCCGTCTACGGCCCCCTCACCTACGACCTCGCCTCCCTGTTCAAGGACGCCTACATCCACTGGGAAGAGGATTTCGTCCTCGACATGCTCGCCCGCTACTGGGAAACCGCCCGCCGCCTGGGCCTGCCGGTGCGCCCGGATTTCGCCGAGTTCCACCGCGATTTCGAATGGATGGGCGTGCAGCGCCACATCAAGGTGCTGGGCATCTTCGCGCGGCTGTATCACCGCGACGGCAAGGACGGCTATCTGAAGGACATGCCCCTCGTCATGCAATACCTGCGCAAGGCCTGCGAGCGCTATGGCGAACTCAAGCCCCTGCTGCGCCTGCTGGAGCAGCTCGAGCCCACCGTCACCGAAGTCGGCTACTCCTTCTGAGCGCCCCGCGATGAAAGCCATGATCCTGGCCGCCGGCCGCGGCGAACGCATGCGCCCCCTCACCGACACCTGCCCCAAGCCGCTCCTGCCGGCGGGCGGCAAGCCGCTGATCGTCTGGCACATCGAACGCCTCGCGGCCGCCGGGGTCACCGGCCTCGTCATCAACCACGCCCACCTGGGGCAGATGATCGAGGACGCGCTGGGCGACGGCGCGCGCTTCGGCCTGCCCATCGCCTACTCGCCGGAAGGCACGGCACTGGAAACCGCCGGTGGCATCGCCCGCGCCCTGCCGCTCTTGGGTGAGGCGCCCTTCATCGTGGTCAATGGCGACGTCTTCTGCGACGCCGACTTCGCCGCCCTCGCCCGGGTCGCGGAAGGCCTCGCTGCCGACGGCCCCCTCGCCCACCTGCTGCTGGTGCCGAGCCCCGCCCACAACCCCGCCGGCGACTTCGGCCTGCTGCCCGACGGCCACGTGGTGGACGACGGCCGCGGCGAACGCCTCACCTTCTCGGGCATCGGCGCCTACCACCCCGCCCTCTTCGCCGGCGTGGCCCCTGACCAGCCCGCCAAGCTCGCCCCGCTGCTGCGCGCCGCGATGGCCGCCGGCAAGGTCACCGGCGCCCGCCATGACGGCCGCTGGGTGGACGTGGGCACGCCCGAACGCCTCGCCGAGCTCGACGCCAGCCTGCGCACCGCCTGAACAAACCACCAAACCTGTCGCCCCCGATATTTGCCCTGGATCAACACGCAGTAATTCAGGGAGAATAAGGTGAAATCCGCTGCCGCCCTGTGGCGAGACAGCACCTTTCATCGTCGGGAGAACAACAATGCGCGCCAGGCACCTGCGCCACCTGATCACACTGGCCGCCGCCGCCATCCTCACAGCCTGCGGCGGAGGCGGCGGCGGAGGCGGCGGCGGAGGCGGCGGCGGTTCGTCGCCCACCACCCGTGCGCCCCTGCCCCAGGTGGTGTCCGACACCAATCCGGTCGGCGACCGGGTCGACCTGCGCAGCCGCAACTACTTCCCGGCCGCGGCGGGCGACAGCTGGACTTACGACTACATCCAGAACGGCGTCACGACAAGCAACCTGGTCACCCGCACGGTCGGCAGCACCACCGCCGACGGCTACACGATCTCGGAGCGCGTCGGCAGCGGCCTGCCCGATACCGAGACCTATCGCCGCACCGGTGCCGGCCTGGCAGTGCCCGACTTCACCGACGGCAGCACGCCCGCCGCCGCACGCACCCTCATCGGCGAGATCCTGATGTATCCCGAGCCCTTCTACCCGACGGGCGCCACCCGCAGCATCGTCCGGCAGGGGGACTGGGGTGCCGATGCGGACGGCGACGGCATCAACGAGAGCTTCCGGCTGGAGATCACCCAGCAGCTGGTCGGCCTCGAGAACATGGCGCTGCCGCAAGGCGCCGCCGAGACCGCGCGTTTCCGCACCGTCACGGTGCTGACCCTCTCGCCCTCGTCCCTGGCTAACACCCCCTACACCGTCACCGCCACCGAAGAGACCTGGTGGGCGCCCGGCATCGGCCTCGTGCAAGCCGACCGCACGGCAGTGG
Source organism: uncultured Zoogloea sp. (assembly GCF_937894855.1). Lineage (NCBI taxonomy): Bacteria > Pseudomonadati > Pseudomonadota > Betaproteobacteria > Rhodocyclales > Zoogloeaceae > Zoogloea > uncultured Zoogloea sp. The sequence continues at coordinate 8,337 of NZ_CALAYQ010000167.1, read as the reverse complement.
ACTCCAGCAGCGCAACCGTCATCGCGCCGTACCGGCTGCGCATCGCCAGCGGCAGCGTTGGCGGCACGACGTTGTTCGAGCCGCCGCCTGACGGCACCGTCACCAAGCTCACCCTGACCCACAACGCCCTCGTGTTCGACGCCACCCGCAACCGCTACTACGCGTCGATTCCCGGCAGCGTGGCCGGCACCGGCAACAGCATCGCCACCATCGACGCCAGCACCGGCGCCGTCAGCAATTCTCTCGCCGTCGGTTCGGAGCCCTTTGCGATGGCCCTCGCGCCGGATGGCTCGGCCCTCTACGTGGGCCTGAATGGCAGCGGCGAAGTGGTCAAGCTCAGCCTGCCCGGCATGACCGAACAGTACCGGACGCACCTGCCCACCTCCTCCTTCTTCGGACGACAACTGGTGGCCAAGTCCATCGCCGCCTCGCCAGCAGAGGCCGACGTGATCGCCGTCTCCCTTCTTGATCAGCAGTCGTCCCCTGGCAGCGCGGGTGTTGCCCTCCTGCGCACCGGCACGCTCCAGCCGCAGATCGCGGGCGGATTCATCTCGACCTCGGCAGCGATCGGCCCCATCGCATTCAACGGAACGGGCACGACGGTATATGGCTACGAGGATGAGACCAGTGGATACAACCTCTACGCCATGTCCGTCCGTGGCGACGGCCTGGTGATGGCCAACTCCACCGGCACCACTGGAGACTTCAGCTTGCGCAATGTGGACTGGACCAGTCGGGGCGTCCTCATTGGCCGCAGCATCTACCGCGACGGCGACCTCGCCCTGCTCGGCACCAGCCCGTACGGCAGCTGTCGCCCCCTGCGGGTAGCGAACCGGATGGTGTGCGTTGTCAATTACGGCACCGGAAAACTGGTGACGGTCGACACCACGAGCTTCGCCACGGTCACGGTGCTCACTTTCAACACGGCGTACCGTCCGGACGATCCGAGCCAGCTCGTCCCGGGCGCCGCCGGCCAGGTCGCGATCCGCCTCGGCAGCAGCTACCGCACCCAGCCCGCCACCGCCATCTGGCTGTTCAACAGCCAGATGCTCCAGTAAGCCGCCCTTTTCGCCGGGCGCGGCCTTCTGCGCCGCGTCCGGCGATTGTCAGCAGGGGCGGAAGCGGCATATCCTCGCCGGTTCCCGACGCATCACCGGTTCTGCCCCATGCCCGTAGACATCGCCCCCTTCCAGGCCCGCCGCGCGCGGCTTCTCGCCACCATGCAGGCCGCCGGTGGCGGCGTGGCGGTCATCCCCACGTCGCCCGAGCGCCATCGCAACCGCGACACCACCTACGCCTACCGCTTCGACAGCTACTTCTACTACCTCACCGCCTTCCGCGAGCCCGAGGCGGTGCTGGTGCTGGTGGCGGGCGACACGCCCCGGAGCATCCTGTTCTGCCGCACCAAGGACGTTGAACGCGAAATCTGGGACGGCTACCGCTTCGGCCCCGACGCCGCCAAGGATGCCTTCGGCTTCGACGAGGCCCGCCCCATCGACGAACTGGACGAGCAGCTCGGCCAGCTCCTCGCCAACCAGCCGACGGTGTTCCACTCCATCGGCTACGAGCCCGAGTGGGACCGGCGCATCGCCGACGCCCTCAACCGCGTGCGCGCCCAGGCCCGCACCGGCGCCCACGCCCCGGCCCAGATCCGCGACGTGCGCAGCCTGATCGACGACATGCGCCTCATCAAGGACGCGTCCGAGATCGCCACCATGCGCCGCGCAGCCGAGATCTCCGCCGGCGCCCACATCCGCGCCATGCGCGCCGCCCGCCCCGGCGTCTTCGAATACGAAGTCGAGGCCGAGCTGATCCACGAATTCCGCCGTCACGGCAGCCAGGCGCCGGCCTACAGCTCCATCGTCGCCACCGGCCCCAACGCCTGCGTGCTGCACTACGTCGAGAACGACCGCCAGCTGGCCGACGGCGACCTGCTGCTGATCGACGCCGGCTGCGAGCTCGACGGCTACGCCTCCGACATCACCCGCAGCTTTCCGGTGAATGGCCGCTTCAGCGGGCCGCAGAAGGCGGTGTACGAGCTGGTGCTCGCCGCCCAGGCCGCCGCCATCGCCGAAATCCGCCCCGGCGCCAGCTGGAACGCCGGCCACGACGCCGCGGTGCGCGTGCTCGCCCAGGGCTATCTCGACCTGGGCCTCCTCACCGGCAGCCTCGACGGCGCCATCGAATCCGGCAGCTACCGCCAGTTCTACATGCACCGCACCGGCCACTGGCTGGGCCTCGACGTGCACGACGCGGGCGAATACAAGCAGGCCGGCGAGTGGCGCAACCTTGAGGCGGGCAACGTGCTCACCGTCGAGCCCGGCACCTACATCCGCCCGGCCGAAGGCGTGCCCGAAGCCTTCTGGAACATCGGCATCCGCATCGAGGACGACGCCCTCGTCACCGACACCGGCTGCGACATCATCACCCACGCCACGCCCAAGTCCGTGGCCGACATCGAAGCCATCATGGCAGCGCGCTGAAATGGAACGACACGACATCGCCATCGTCGGCGCCGGCCCGGTGGGCATGACCCTCGCGCTGGCCCTCAAGGACGCCGGCCTCGACATCCTGCTGCTGGACGCCCGTGCCCGCGGCGCCGCGCGGAGCGATCCGCGGGTGCTGGCCCTGTCCCACGGCACCCGGCTTACGCTGGAGCGCCTGGGCATCTGGGCGCAGCTGCCCGCCACGCCCATCGAGACCATCCACGTCTCCCAGCAGGGCGGGCTCGGCCGCACCGTGCTCGACGCCCATGAATACGGCCAGCCGGCCCTGGGCTACGTGGTCGGCGCCGGCCCCCTCGCCGCTGCGCTCGACGACGCCCTCGCCGCCGCCGGCATCCCGATCCGCGACCACGCGGCGGTCACCGGCCTCGCCGCCGGCGCCAACGACGTGATCCTCAGCCTCGCCGACGGCAACACCATCAGCGCGCGCCTCGCCGCCTGCGCCGAAGGCCTCATCGACGGCGCCGACGACGCGCAGCTCGTCGAGCGGGACTACGCCCAGCACGCGGTGATCAGCATCGCCACCCCGGCCACCGGCCACGGCCGCCGGGCCTGGGAACGCTTCACGCCGCAAGGCCCGCTGGCCGTGCTGCCCTGCGGCGACGACTGCGCCATCGTCCACACCGCCAGCCCCGACGACGCCGACGCCCTGATGGCCCTCGACGACGCGGCCTACCTCGCGCGCCTGCAGAGCCACTTTGGCGACCGCCTGCGCTTTGCGTCGGTGGGCGAACGGGCGCGCTACCCCCTCAAGCTGCGCTACCGGCCCGAGCCCGTCGGCCAGCGCACGGTGTGGCTCGGCAACGCCGCGCAAACCCTGCATCCAGTGGCCGGCCAGGGCTACAACCTGGCCCTGCGCGACGTGTGGGCCTGCGCCCAGGTGATCCTGCGGGCCGGCGGCGATCCCGGTGCGGCCGAAACCCTCGCCACCTACGCCCGCGAACGGCGCGTCGACCGCAGCGGCACGATCCGCTTCACCGACACCCTGGTGCGCCTGTTCAGCAACGCCGTCGCGCCGCTCCACCATGCCCGCGGCGCCGGCCTCTTCGCCCTTGATCTGCTGCCCCCGGCGCGCCATTTCGTGGCCAAGCGGATGATGTTCGGGGCCCGCGCCTGGCCTTGATCACCGGGGCGCCGCGCGACATGCATTTGCAGGTCGCCGCGGCGCAGCAAACCCCGTAGAATTCGCCTCCCTGCGCACCGCCCGGCGCCCCGCCGCCCACGGGAAGTTCCAGCATGGCCGATACCGACGACCTCCAGCACCACGACGACCTGGACAGCCACCTGAAGGAGGTCCAGCACCTGCTCGCCCGCCACAAGCTGGTGGAGGGTCTCGTGCACCGGCAGGACATGCCCAAGCATGATCTGGTAGAGAGCCTCGTCCACAAGCAGCACGTCCAGGAACTCACCCACAAGCTCGACAGCCTCCACTCGGCCGACGTCGCCCACATCCTCGAAGCCCTGCCGCTGGAGGACCGCCTCTTCGTCTGGGATCTGGTCAAGGCCGAGCGGGACGGCGAGATCCTCCTCGAAGTCTCCGACGCGGTGCGGGAATCCCTCATCGAGTCGATGGACCCGGCCTCCCTGCGGGCCGCCGCCGAACAGCTCGACGCCGACGAACTGGCCGACCTCGCGCCCGACCTGCCCCAGGAGGTGATGGAGGACGTCTACCGCGGCCTCGACCCCGAGGAGCGCGAGCAGCTTCGCGCCGCCATGTCCTACCCCGAGGATTCGGTGGGCGCGCTGATGGATTTCGAGATGGTCACCGTGCGCGAGGACGTGACCCTCGAAGTGGTGCTGCGCTACCTGCGCCGCTTCGAAGAACTGCCCGATCACACCGACCAGCTCTTCGTGGTCGATCGCGACGAACACCTGCGCGGCGTGCTGCCCATCAACCGGCTGCTCCTGAGCGACCCGGAAACCGAGGTGAGCGACATCATGCTCACCGACACCCTCACGCTCGAACCCGCCGACGAAGCCGAAACCGCCGCCCAGGCCTTCGAGCGTTACGACCTCGTTTCCGCACCGGTGGTGGATTACCACCGCAAGCTGGTGGGCCGGCTCACCGTGGCGGCGGTGGTGGACTTCATCCGTGAAGAAACCGAGAACGAGCTGCTCTCCCAGGCCGGTCTGAAAGAAGGCGAAGACATCTTCGCCCCGGTGTGGGATTCGGTGAAGAACCGCTGGGCCTGGCTGGCCGTCAATCTGGTCACTGCCTTCTTCGCCAGCCGGGTGATCGGCGCCTTTGAACACTCCATCGAGAAGCTCGTCGCGCTGGCCGCACTGATGCCCATCGTGGCGGGCATCGGCGGCAACTCGGGCAACCAGACGATCACCATGATCGTGCGCGGCATCGCCATGGGCCAGGTGCAGGAAGACGCCCTCACCCGCCTCCTCAAGAAGGAGATGGGCGTCGCCCTCATCAACGGGCTGGTGTGGGGCGGGCTGCTCGGCGTGCTGGCGTGGATTCTCTACGGCAGCGGCAAGCTGGGCGCGGTGATGACCGCCGCAATGACCCTCAACCTGCTCCTCGCCGCCTTCGTGGGCGTGATGGCCCCGATGATCCGCCACCGCCTGGGGCAGGACCCTGCCGTCGGCTCCAGCGTCATCATCACCGCCGTCACCGACTCCGGCGGCTTCTTCATCTTCCTCGGGCTGGCGACGATCTTCCTGATGTAGGGCACGCATCAGCCCGATCTCGGACCTGTAGCACTGACATGTAGGTCGGACTTCAGTCCGACAAAAGCGACCCGCTCAACGCGCGGTGTCGGACTGAAGTCCGACCTTCAGGAACGCCCCCACCCACACAAACATCGTTTCAGCGCGAGAAACGTCGATTCAGCGCCTGAAACTGAGTTTCAGGGGCGCGCAATAAAGATTCAGGCGCTGAAACCAGGTTTCAGCGCCTGAATCGAAGACCTTCTGCCGGGAAACTGCGTTTCAGCGTCTGAAACGACGCCTACGGGCCGAGAAACGAAGTTTCCGGCCCGATCAGCCCGCGTTGGCCGCGAACCACGCGTCGGCAGCGGCGATGGTCGAGTCGATGTCGGCCTCGGAGTGCGCTGCCGACACGAAGCCCGCCTCGAAAGCCGACGGGGCGAAGTAATGGCCGGCATCCAGCATCGCGTGGAAGAAGCGGTTGAAGGTCTCGCGGTCCGAGGCCATCACGTCGGCGTAGGTCTGGGGGACGGCCTTGGCGAAGTACAGGCCGAACATGCCGCCCACCGAATCGGCGATGAAGTTAACCCCGTGCTTCCTGGCTGCGGCGTTGAGACCGGCCACCAGCCGCTCGGTGCGGGCGGTGAGGGTTTCGTAGAAGCCCGGGCGGGCGATCTGCTCGAGGCTGGCGAGGCCGGCGGCCACGGCCACCGGGCTGCCCGACAGCGTGCCGGCCTGGTACACGCCGCCCAGGGGGGCGATCTTCTCCATGATGTCGCGACGGCCGCCGAAGGCGCCCACCGGCATGCCGCCGCCGATCACCTTGCCCAGGGTGGTGAGATCCGGCGTGATGCCGTAGAGGCCCTGCACGCCCCGCGGGCCGACGCGGAAACCGGTCATCACCTCGTCGAAGATCAGCACCGCGCCGTGCTCGGTGCACAGCCGGCGCAGCAGGTGCATGAAGTGGGCCGAAGGCTTGACGAGGTTCATGTTGCCGGCGATGGGCTCGATGATCACGCAGGCGATCTCGCTGCCGCGGGCCTTGAAGGTTCCTTCCAGCTGGGCCGGGTTGTTGTAGTCGAGCACCACGGTGTGCTTGGCGAAGTCTTCGGGCACGCCGGCGGAGGACGGGTTGCCGAAGGTGAGCAGACCGGAGCCGGCCTTCACCAGCAGGCTGTCGGCGTGGCCGTGGTAGCAGCCCTCGAACTTGATGATCGCGTCGCGGCCGGTGAAGCCCCGGGCGAGGCGGATCGCGCTCATCGTGGCTTCGGTGCCACTGGAAACCAGGCGCACCATCTCCATGCTCGGCAGGAGTTCGCACAGGCGCTCGGCCATGTCGATCTCGCGCTCGGTGGGAGCGCCGAAGGACAGGCCCTCCAGCGCGGCCGAACGCACCGCCTCGACCACCACCGGATCGGCGTGACCGAGGATCGCCGGGCCCCAGGAACCCACGTAGTCGAGGTATTCCTTGCCGTCCGCGTCCCACACCCGCGCGCCCAGGGCCTTCTTGAGGAAGCGCGGGGTGCCGCCCACCGAGCGGAAGGCACGGACCGGCGAGTTGACGCCGCCGGGAATGGTGCGCTGGGCGCGGGCAAAGAGTTCTTCGTTGCGACTGGTCATGCTGGGAGCTTCCTGAGAGGTCAATCGAACAACCCGGCGTAGGCCGCCGCGCGGGCGGCCGGGTCGGGCGCAGAGAATACGTCGCTGATCACGGCGAGGAGATCGGCCCCGGCCGCCACCAGGGCCGGCGCGTTGTCGAGGGTGATGCCGCCGATGGCCGCCACCGGCAGGCGCAGCTCGCGGTGGGCGCGGGTGAGCAGGTCGAGCCCGGCGCGCGGGGCGTCGGGCTTGGTGGAGGACGTGAACATCGCCCCGAAGGCCACGTAGTCGACACCCGCCGCGGCGCCGGCCACCGCCCGCTGCCATTCGTTGTAGCAGCTCACGCCGAGGATGCGCCCCGGCCCCAGGGCCGCGCGGGCGAGGGCCGGATCGCCGTCGTCGCGGCCCAGGTGGGCACCGTCGGCACCGATCTCGAGGGCCAGCGCGAGGCTGTCGTTGATCACCAGCGGCACGCCGGCGGCCCGGCACAGGGCCAGCAGGCGCGTGGACTGCTCACGCTTGAGGGCCGCATCGGCGAGCTTGTTGCGGTATTGCACGATCGCCGGGCGCGACGGCAGCACCGTCGCCACGGCGGCGAGCAGCGCGTCGGTATCGAGGAGATCGGGCGTGACGAGATAAAGACCGCGCCGCATCTTCAGCCCCCGCCCCGGTCGGGCGGGCCGGCCCAGAAAAAACGGTCGGGAATGTACTGCCCCATGCCGGGGCGGAAGGCCGCCGAGAGGGTCTGCCAGGTGAAGCCCTGGGCCTCGAAGACGGCGTTGGACATGTCGAGCCCGTGGGCCAGCGCGGCCGCAGCCGCCGAGGCCAGCGTGCACCCGGAACCGTGGTAGCTGCCGGGCAGACGCTCCCACGGATCGGCCCGCAACACGCCCTTCGCCCCATAAAGGGTATTAACCACCTGCGGGGTGTTGGCGTGGGAGCCGGTGATCAGTACATACTCGGTCCCCAACTCGAGCAACATCGTGGCGCAATCGGCCATGCTGCGCTCTTCGCCATCATCGCCGTAGCTGGCGACGAGACGCCGGGCCTCCATCGTGTTGGGCGTGATGAGTGTGGCCTGGGGAATGATGAACTCCCGCAGCGTGGCCAGCATGAGCTCGGAGGCCAGCTCGTCACCCCGACCCGAGGCGACGATCGGATCGACGATGACGGGGATGTGAGGGTAATCGGAGATGATCTCGGCGATCACCTCGATGTTCTCGACGCTGCCCAGCACGCCGAGCTTGAAGGCCTGCACCGGCATGTCTTCAAGCACCGTGCGAGCCTGTTCGATGACGAAATCCGCGTCCACGGGCAATACCTCCTCGACGCCGACAGTGTCCTGGACGGTGAGGCCGGTGATGACCGTCAGGGGGTGACACCCCATGCTGGAAATCGTCATTATGTCTGCCTGGATTCCGGCGCCACCGGTAGGATCGGAGGCGGCGAACACGAGAACCAGGGGGGGAGAGGGATCGCTGCGGTTAGTAGTCATTCCGGGAAACGAGGACGCACAATTTTGACTGCGACTGCGCTACCATTCACGATCCAAGCGATTCTAGCCGAAATCACAGCG